>CAMLHP010000080.1 GCA_946479805.1 uncultured Gemmatimonadota bacterium
CCATGTGGTTCTGCCCGAACGAGTCCCAGAGACCGTCGTGGATCATGCCGTCCACGATGGTCTGGTTCCCCGCCTTGATGCCGGTGCGGTAGCCATACAGATAGTGCGGCGCGGAGGACATCGACTCCTGGCCGCCCGCCACCACGCACTGGACATCGCCCGCCTTGATGGCCTGGGCCGCGAGCATCACTGCCTTGAGTCCGGATCCGCAGACCTTGTTGACGGTGAGGGCGGAAACGGTATCGGGCAGGCCGGCAGCGATAGCCGACTGCCGGGCCGGGGCCTGGCCGGTGCCACCCTGCACCACCTGTCCCATGATCACTTCGTCGATGGCCGAGCCGTCAATGCCGGCGCGTGCCACCGCCTCGCGGATGGCGGCGGCTCCCAGTTGGGGCGCCGTAAAGGAAGAAAGAGCACCGAGATACCGCCCGATCGGGGTCCGGACAGCGGACACGATGACGGGCGTGAGCATGTCGTTCACACGAAGGTCCCGCGCTTGAGAAAGGACTGATGCAACGCCGGAAAATAGCCCGGGGTGGAAGGGGGAACAAGCAAAACAATGGCCCCGGGCGGCACCGGAATGGGTGCCTCATGCAAGCTGCTGATGGAACTAGAGCACCCGGCCGGCCACCTCGTCCAGCAGGCGCTTCCGGAACTCGTCCACCGCAATCACTTCCTGCTTGGCGCCGGTGCCGCGAGCCCGCACTGCCACGGTTCCGGCATCGGCCTCACGCTGCCCCACCACCGCCATGTACGGCACCTTGTGCACCTCGGCATCGCGGATGCGGTAGTTGAGGGTCTCGTTCCTCTCGTCCACATGCACCCGGAGTCCCGCCTGCTTGAGTCCGGCCGCCAGCTCTCGCGCGGCGGGCAGCTGCGCGTCGCTGATGGGCACCACCCGCACCTGTTCCGGCGCGATCCATAGCGGGAATGCCCCGGCGAAGTGCTCGATGAGGTTGCCGATGAAGCGCTCGAGCGTCCCGTAGATGGCGCGATGGATCATCACCGGCCGATGCGGCTTGTTATCGGTGCCGGTGTATTCCAGCTCGAAGCGTTCGGGCAGCTGGAAATCGAGCTGGATGGTTGGGCCCTGCCACAGCCGCCCGATGGCATCTCGGAACTTGATGTCGATCTTGGGCCCGTAGAACGCGCCACCCCCTTCATCGATCCGGAACGGGATTCCCGCGCGCCTCAGCGCTGCCTGGAGCATCTCCTCGGCCCGGTCCCATGCCGAGTCCTCCCCCAGTCGCTCAGGCGGCCGGGTGGAAACCTCGAAGTCGAGCTCGAAGCCGAACGCGTCCCGTACCAGCCGGTCCACCTGCTGGAGGCAGAGGAGAATCTCGTCTTCGACCTGGTCCATGGTGCAGAAGATGTGGGCATCGTCCATGCTGAGGCCGCGCACCCGAAGCAGCCCGTGCAGCACCCCTGAGCGCTCGTTGCGATAGACGTTGGCCACTTCCGAAAGCCTGAGCGGCAGGTCGCGGTAGCTTCGCTGCTGACTCTTGTAGATGAGGCAGTGCATCGGGCAGTTCATCGGCTTCACCCGATACTTGACGTCCTCATCCTCGCCGGCTCCCGCGCCCATGGCGGGATACTGGTTGGCCGCGTAGAGCGGCAGGTGCCCCGAGATCCGGAACAGCTCCTCGCGGGTGATGTTGGGGGTGTAAACCAGGTCGTACCCGCTCTGGACGTTGTCGTCCTCGACTGCGCGGCTGAGGAGCCACTTGATCATGGCGCCCTTGGGGTGCCAGAAGACCAGGCCCGGCCCCACGGCATCCTGGATCGAGTACAGGTCGAGCTGCCGGCCCAGCACCCGATGGTCGCGCTTCCGCGCCTCCTCCAGCCGGTGGAGGTGCTGCTCCAGGTCTTCCTTCCTGAACCAGGCAGTGCCGTAGATCCGCTGCAGCATCTGCCGCTTCTCGTCACCCCGCCAGTAGGCACCGGCGGCATGGAGCAGCTTGAAATGCTTCAGCCTGCCGGTCGAGGGGACGTGAGGTCCGCGGCAGAGATCGGTGAAGGGGCCGTCGGTATAGATCGTGATGGTCTCGTCGTCGCCCAGCTCGCTGATGCGCTCCAGCTTGAGCGGATCGTCGGCGAAGCGTCGGTTGGCGCCCTCCCGGTCCACCACCTCCCTGATGAACGGGTAGTCGGCCTTTACCACCGCGGCCATCCGGGCCTCGATCTGCTCGAGGTCTTCCGGCGTGAAGGGCCGTGGCACTTCGAAGTCGTAGTAGAAGCCGTCCTCGATTGGTGGGCCGAATCCGATGCCCGCACCGGGGAAGATTTCGCGCACCGCCGTGGCAAGGATATGGGCAGCCGAATGGCGCAGCACCTCCAGCGAGTCGGCGTCGCGATCGGTAAGGATGGCGAGGGTCGCGTCCGCCTCGATGGGGCGGTCGAGATCGCGGATGGTGCCGTCCACGCGCGCCGCCAGTGCCGCACGTGCCAGTCCGGCCCCAATGGACTCGGCCACCTGCCGAGCCGTGGTACCGGACGACACTTCGCGGACCGAGCCGTCGGGAAGCGTCAGCGTTATGGTGCTCACGGCTCCACCTCCACCGTCGCCGGCGGCATCACCGGCTCGGTGTCGGGCGCCAGCACGAAATACGCTGCCAGTCCGCCCACCAGGATCAGGGCGACAATCAGCCAGCGACTCAGGTCCCGGAAGGTCACGCTGACCCGTTCATCGGACATCTCGCAATACCCCGCATCTGGGCTGGAAGTGCATGCTCGATCTGCAATCAGGGTGTTAAGTTAACGTCGCACGAACCCGATTGGCACGAGGAGCTGCAGTGAGACCCAGACATCGGATATCAGCCGCCGAAATGGTAGCTCTCGGCCTGGGCGGCTTTCTGGCAGGCGCGCTGGCGGGAATTGCGCTCAGCGCATGGACGGGCGGTATCAGCCGGGAGCGGATTTCGCGGGTGGCGCGGCGGGTCCGGCGCTCGGTCCAGACCACCCCTCTGGCCGGGACCAGCGCCGCCAAGGCCGCGGAGGACGCACTGCTGGCGGACCCGGCCCTGGCAACCCTTGGGCTCAGGGTCCGGGCCCAGCCCGGCTCGGGAGTGGAGCTGCGCGGCTGGGTGGCATCGCGTGCGCTCCGCGCTCGGGCCGCGAGAGTGGTGGTGAGCGCCGGGCTCGGGCCGGTGACCAACAACCTGCTGGTGCGGGGCGAGGACGACCGCGACGTGATCCCCATGCCGCTGGGCGACAAGCACGCATGAGCGAGCCGCTCGACCCTCAGTACGACCCCTCAGGCATCGAACAGCCGATCTATCAGGCTTGGGAAGAGCGCGGCCTCTTTCAGCCGAGGCCAGCGCACCGCGACCAGCCCCCGTACGTGATAATGATGCCGCCGCCCAACGTGACGGCGCAGCTGCACATGGGGCACGGCCTCAACAACACGGTGCAGGACGCCCTGGTGCGGCATGCACGCATGCGCGGCCGCGAGACCCTCTGGCTCCCCGGCACCGACCACGCCGGCATCGCCACCCAGAATGTGGTGGAGCGGCTCCTGGCCAGGGAGGGGCTCTCCCGGTTCGATCTCGGGCGCGAAGCGTTCGAGGAGAGGGTGTGGCATTACGTGAAGGAGACCGGGTCGACCATTCTCCGGCAGCTTCGCACCATCGGTTGCAGCTGTGACTGGAGCCGGACCTACTTCACGCTCGACCCCGACCTCTCGCGCGCGGTGCGGGAGGCATTCGTGCGGCTGTACGAGCAGGACCGGATCTACCGCGGGTTGTACATCATCAACTGGTGCCCCCGCTGCCTCACCGCGCTGTCAAACGAGGAAGTGGACAAGGTCGAGGAGGCCGGCCACCTGTGGCACCTTCGCTATCCGCTCGAAGCAGGCGGCCACCTGGTCGTGGCCACCACCCGGCCCGAGACCATGCTGGGCGACACCGGCGTCGCGGTCCATCCGGACGATTCGCGCTACCGGCACCTCATCGGAACCCACGTGCTGCTGCCGCTGGTTGGCCGGCGGATCCCAGTTGTCGCAGATGAGGAAGTGGACCGGGAGTTCGGCACCGGCGCGGTGAAGGTCACGCCGGCGCACGATCCGCTGGACTTCGAGATCGGCAAGCGCGCGGGACTCGACAGCCTCGACGTGATGACGCCCGACGCCCGCATGAACGATGCGGTGCCCGAGCGCTTCCGCGGGCTGGACCGGTACGAGGCCAGGAAGCAGGTGGTGGTAGAGTTCGAGGAGCTCGGCCTTCTGGAAAAGGTGGAGCCGCACCAGCACGCCGTGGGGCATTGCTATCGCTGCGGCACGGTCATCGAGCCCCGGCTCTCGGAGCAGTGGTTCGTCCGGATGAAGCCGCTGGCCGGGCCGGCGCTCAAGGCGCATCGCGACGGGAGGCTTCGCTTCATCCCCGAGCGCCGGGGCGACGAGTACGTCATGTGGATGGAGAACATCCGCGACTGGACCATATCCCGGCAGCTCTGGTGGGGACACCGGATCCCGGTGTGGTACTGCGACGCCCCGGGGTGTGGCCGGGTGACAGCCAGCCGGGAAGACCTGACGTCCTGTCCCGGCTGCGGCGGCGCGGTGCGCCAGGACGAGGATGTGCTCGACACCTGGTTCTCCTCCTGGCTGGTGCCCTTCAGCTCGCTCGGCTGGCCGGAAGAGACAACCGACCTCGAGCGCTACTATCCCGGCACCACGCTGGTCACCGCGCCCGAAATCCTGTTCTTCTGGGTCTCACGCATGGTGATGGCCGGCTGCCAGTTCCGGGATGACATCCCCTTCAGCACGGTCTACCTGCACGGCACCGTCCGCGACACCCAGCATCGCAAGATGTCCAAGTCGCTGGGCAACGGGATCGACCCGCTCGACGTGGTCGAGCGCTACGGCGCCGATGCGCTGCGCTTCGTGATCCTCAATGGCATGGCTGTCGGGACCGACCTCATCCTCGATCCCGACGACCTCGACAGCTCGTTCGCTGCCGGGCGCAACTTTGCCAACAAGCTGTGGAACGCCGGCAGGTTCATCCTCACCAACCTCGATGGACCAGTGCGGCCGCTTGCTGGTTCTCATGCCAATGCGGTGAGGCCCGATGAACTGACCCTGGCCGACCGGTGGATCATCGCGCGATGCGACGCCATGGTGACCGAGGCCACCGAGGCGTTCGAGAAGTTCCGGCTCAACGATGCTGCCAGCGCAGCATATCGATTCATCTGGAGCGACCTGGCAGACTGGTACATCGAGCAGGTGAAGCCCAGGCTCTACGGCACCCGGCCTGGCGGCGAGGTGGCCCGGGCGGTGCTGGTCCGCACCTTCGACACCGCGCTCAGGGTGCTCCACCCGGTGATGCCGTTCATTACCGAAGCGCTCTGGACCCGGTTGCCTGGCAGGTCGCCTGATGAGTCGATCATGACCGCCCGGTGGCCCGAGCCGGACGCGCGTGCCCGCGACGATGCGGCGCTCCGCGACTTCGCGCTGGTGCAGGAGCTGATTGGCGCGGTGCGGCAAGTGCGGGCCGAGTATCGTGTGGCGCCGGGCAAGCCACTGGCCGCGCATGTCACTCCCGCCACCAGTTCGGCCCGGCGCGCCTTTGAGTCAGAACGCGATACGGTGGAGCGACTGGCCAAGGTGGGCTCGCTCGACCTTGCCGGCAACGGCGCGAGCCCCGACGGGGGGCACGCGGTGCTGCCGGACGGCACGGCAGTGGTGGTGCCGCTGGGCGAAGCGATAGACCTGCGCAGAGAGTGCTCCCGCCTGGGCGAGGAAGCTGCGAGGCTGGAGCAGATGATCGCGTCACAGGAGACCAAGCTCGCCAACCAGAACTTCGTGTCGCGCGCCCCGGCGCACGTGGTGTCGGGTGAGCGCGACAAGCTTGCCAGCTGGCGGGAACAGGCGAGCGTCGTGACGGCCAAGCGGAAGGCGCTGGGGTGCAAATGAGGAGATTTGCCGCGGCGCTCGCCCTCGGCGCCCTGATCGCCTGCGCCAGGGTTGAGCCGCCGCCGGGCGGCCCGCCGGACCAGGCGCCGCCCTACCTCGTGTCGGTCTCTCCTGACACCATGGCGTCGCTGCCCGGCTTCGAAGGAGAAGTCGAGTTCCAGTTCAATGAGGTGATAAGCGAGGGCACGTCGCCCAGCCGGGGCACCGGCACTGGCGACCTCGAGCGACTGGTGCTGCTGTCGCCAACCGACAGGGTACCCGACGTAAGCTGGAAGCGAAGCCGCATCACGGTGCGCCCGCGCGAGGGCTGGCGGCCCAACACGGTTTACCGGGTGGAGCTCCTGCCCGGCGTGATGGACCTCCGCAACAACCGCGCGACCACGCTCAGCCGGACGCTGACATTCACCACCGGCGGCGAGATGCCCCGCGACACCCTCGCGCTTCGGGTGTACGACTGGACCACTGGGCGCCCGGCCACCCGGGCCCTGGTCGAGGCATTTCTCCTGCCTGACAGCCTCCGCTACCGCTTCAGCACCGACTCGGCGGGACGGGTTGCCGCTGCGCCGCTTCCTCAGGGCCAATTCCTGGTGTACGGCGTGATCGACGCCAACAGCAACAGCCTGAGAGAAGAGCGCGAGGCCTTCGACAGCGCCACCGTCGCAACCGGCGCCCAGAGCGTGGAGCTTTGGACCTTCCCCCATGACACCACACCGCCCCGGGTGCGCGAGGCGCTTCCGCGTGACAGCGTCACGGTCGCGGTGCAGTTCAGCCAGCCGCTCCACCCTGCCATGGAGATCGAGGCGGACTCGGTCAGCGTCTGGCGGCAGTCGGACTCAGCAGCCGTGGCCATCGCATCGCTGCTGACACAGGGTCAGGCCGACAGCCTGCAGCGCGCCGAGCGGGACAGCGCTGCCGCACGCTCGGCAGCTGAAGCCGAGGCTAGAGCAAGAGCGGAGGCTGATTCTGCTGTGCCCGCTCCCGACTCGGCGCGTGCCCAGCGCGCCAAGCCCGGAGCCGGGCCGGTTGCGGCCGCCGCGGATTCCGCCAGCCGGCTCCCGCTTAGCGACCGGCTGATGCTCCGACTCGCCGCGCCCATGGACTCTGCCGGGCGGTATGGGTTTTCGATTCGCGGGGTGCGCAACGTCACGGGTGTGAGCGCTGACGTGAGCGGCGTGTTCGTTGCGCCCGAGCCGAGGCGCGTCGCTCCGCCTGTTGTCGACACCCTGCTCCAGCCCGACTCTCTCAGGGGGCTCCCGGATTCGCTGCGGGCGCTCCCCGATTCGCCACCCCGCAGGCCGTGACCGACGCGCGGCGCAATCTCCCGTCCATCGAGCGGCTGCTCGCGGACCCGGACATCGCCCCGCTACTGGAGCGCGCACCCCGGGATGAAGTGCTGAATGCCGCACGGGACGCCGTGGCGGCGGCCCGCAGAAGCCGGGACCACACCGAGCGCGACTGGGCAAGAGAGGTGGCCGACCGGCTCGCTGCACGGGAGCGGAGCAGTCTTCGCCCCGTAATCAACGCCACCGGCGTGGTGCTGCACACCAATCTGGGCCGCGCGCCGCTGGCCGAAGCCGCGCTGCAGGCGATGCAGGACATCGGACGGGGCTATTCCACTCTCGAGTATGACCTCGACGCCGGAATCCGCGGGCACCGCACCGATCATGTGCGCTCTCTCGCTGCCACGCTGACAGGCGCCGAGGATGCGCTGGTGGTCAACAATGCAGCCGGGGCACTGGTGCTGGCCCTGGCTGCGCTGGGCGGGAGCGGTGGCGTGGCGATCTCGCGGGGTGAGCTGAT
Organism: uncultured Gemmatimonadota bacterium; assembly: GCA_946479805.1. The sequence goes on from CAMLHP010000080.1 coordinate 7,706, forward strand.
CGAGATCGGCGGCTCGTTCCGGATCCCCGACATCCTACGGGCCAGCGGCGCCCGGCTCATGGAAATCGGCACCACCAATCGCACCCATCTCTCCGATTACCAGGCGGCGCTCGAGGATGGCGCGAGCTGCTTTCTCGTCGTTCATCATTCCAATTTCGTCCAGTCAGGCTATGTCCACGCGCCGGCTCCGGCCGAGGTCGCACAGCTGGCGCGGGAGCATGGCATCCCGTGCATCCACGACCTGGGCAGCGGGCTGCTGCTCGAACTGGAAGGCACACCTCTATCGGCAGAGCCGACACTGCGACACGCGGTCGCCGCCGGGGCCGACGTCGTTATCGCAAGTGGGGACAAGCTGCTCGGGGGGCCACAGGCGGGGCTCATGGTCGGAAGAATCAGCGCCCTAGCGGAATGCCGATCACACCCGATGGCGCGGGCGCTTCGCTCGGACAAGTTTACCCTGGCCGCGCTCGAGGCCACGCTCAGGCTGTACCAGGAACCCGAGCGCTCCCGACGCGAGATTCCGGTTCTCGCGATGCTCACCGCGGGAGCGGGGGAAGTCGCGAAGCGGGCTGAGCGGCTCCTTGCCCTGCTGCCAGACAGCTTGCAGCCCCGGCTCGCCGAGGGCCGCTCGGCTGTGGGCGGAGGTTCCGCTCCCGCAGTTACCCTCCCCACTACGCTGGTAACCCTCTTGCCCGGCGAGCTCGGTGTTCAGGGGCTGCTCCTCAGGCTCCGGCTGGCTGAGCCTCCAGTGGTGGCCCGCGCCGAAGGGGACAGGGTGGCGCTCGACGTGCGGACCATGCGTGAGGACGAAGTGGAAGCGGCTGCACGAGCGGTGGCCGAGGCTGCCGTTGACCCGGTGGCTGCGTCGGATGAGGTTTCCTGAGTGCACTGTGCCGGGGCCCAGCGCACCCGGTCCTAAAGAGAGGAAGCATGAATGGGCAAGCGGGATGATGAGCGCATTGCGCGGCTGGCAGCCAAGAACGCGGCCAAGCCGGCGGTGCCCAAGGCCGAACGCGACAAGCAGTTCGACTCGACGCTCAAGCACCGTCCGGAAGAGCAGTCCAAGGAGACCAAGGACCTGTTCAAGGAAATGAAGCGGCGGGAGTTCTGAGCGTCAGGTGCGGACGGGGCGCGATTCGCGCTCGTTCCACCGCCACGCTGCCCGCGCGCCAGCCAGTTCGATCCCTCCGACCCACCGGCGGATCCCCCGCAGGTCCACAGCGTCACGCTTCTCGGCGAGGACGCCAGCTCCATTGGCTGTCAGCCGAAGCTCGGAGTTGCCGAACGATTCCCTCGATTCCGGCCAGGAAAGCCGGGTCGTGAGCAGCGGCACCGGCTCCGCAGCCAGCATCGCCACCACGTGAAAGAACATGACGTCGCCCATCCAGGGCGCCTCTTCAGCTTCCTGCACCGCGCCGAAGGTGGCCAGGGCTGTCGCAGGGCCGCCAGAGAGCGCGCCCAGTGCCCGCCGCTCGGTGGCGGAGAGCCCGTCCTTCACCCAGGGCAGTTCCTGCAGGTGCCGACGCATCGCGGCAGCCATGAAGGGCAGCGCCAGCCGGGCGTCCTTGATGACAGAATCGAGCGCCAGCGGCTCTGGCTGGCGGAACGCCGCCCAGGTGCGCGCACCCGCCATGAGCATCTCGACGGTCACTGGCAACCGGGATGGGAAGAGGGCACGCAGCTGTTGCGGCCCGAGTCGTCCCAGACCGAAGAATCGTTCTCCGGTGGGGTGGCGATTGAGGGTGACGAGCGAGAGCCTGGTGGGCCCCAGGTCGCGGGTGGAGAACCAGGCCAGCAGCCGGGCGAGGATCGCCTGGTCGAAAAGATCATGCTCGAACCAGAGCACCACGTCGCGGAAGTCACGAAAGCCGGCCAGCCGCTGGTCCATGGAAGCCAGCTGGCGCCTGACCGTGTCTACCTGCTCACCATAGGCGTTGGCGATGAACCGGGCGCGGACATCGTACCAGGCGTCGCCCTCGAGGTGTGCGGGAGTGGGACCCTGCGAAAGCGGATCAGCCCACGCCAGGTAGTCGCCGGGGATCCCGGCTTCCACCAGCGTGGGCTGAATGTCGTGCCCGCA
>CAMLHP010000081.1 GCA_946479805.1 uncultured Gemmatimonadota bacterium
TCTTTTCCTCGGCAAAGGCCTTGACGATGATCGTGGTACTGGAGATGGCGATGATCGCGCCGAGGTAGACGCTCTCGAGCACGGTCCAGCCGAACGCCTGTCCGATGGCGTACCCGAAGAACAGCATCGCGCTGCACTGGATGACAGCGATGAGCCCCGCTGTGGGACCTACCCGGATCATCTTGCGGAGGCTGAATTCGAGCCCCAGAGCAAACATCAGCAGGATCACACCGGTCTCGGCCAGCACCGGAACCAGCTCGCGGTCGGCGGCGAGCGGTATCGGGACGTGGGGTCCGATGATCAGCCCGGCCAGCAGGTAGCCGAAGATGACCGGCTGCCGGAGGGTCCGGAACAGCACGGTGGTGAACGCCGCGACGCAGAGAACCAGCGCCAGGTTTTCGAGAAAGAGATGGGCGTCAGCCATGGGCCATGTTAGCGCCGCGAGGGCGTGCGGGGCTAGGGCGGCGCGCGGACGCTGTCCTGACTATCGCGCGGCTGAGCGCCGCTGCTCGGCTCTCCGTTCACGCGGCTGAGAGCCGCTGCTCGGCACGTGTCCCGAGCAAAGCTCGGGACATTGTTGGGAACCGGGCCGCGGGTGCGTTGCCAGGATCCGCATGGCGCGGATTGGGTGCAGGACGCTAGGCATCGAGGCACCATCTTGCGAGATGTTTCACCGCATTTACTTCCATCTGGTGTGGCGCACGAGCGGGAATGCCCCCTTGATCACGCTGGAGCGGGCCGAGTTCCTGGTGCGCTTCCTGCGGGGCGCCGCCCGGCACCACGGCTCGTATGTGCTGGAACTGGGGATGGTCTCGACCCACGTTCATGCACTGGTGCGCACCCGTCCGACAACGGTGCTCTGGATGCTGGTGCAGAGCCTCAAGGGAGGAAGTGCCGCAGTTGCCAACAGGGAACTGCCTCCCGGCCCAGGACCCCTGCGCTGGAAAAAGGCATACTCGGTGACCAGCGTCAGTCCCCGGGCGCTGCAGGCGGTCCGGCAGTACCTACGTTCCCAGCCAAACCGGCACCCCACAGAGCGGATCGATGGTTGGGGAGGAGATCGCCCCGAGTTCGACCGCGAAGGATAGCTCGCAGGGTAACTGTCGCCCGAAGGGCGACACGTGCCGAGCAGCGGCTCTTGGCCGCGGTTGAGCCAGTCCCCTTGGCCGTCTAGATTTGCGGGTTCTGGACAGGTGTCCGAGTGGCTGAAGGAACCGGTCTCGAAAACCGGCATACCCGCAAGGGTATCGAGGGTTCGAATCCCTCCCTGTCCGCTGTGATGAAAGTCCTTCTCCTCCTCCTTGCCCTTCAGGGCTCGGCCGTCAATCCCGTTGGCGGGCTCAACGACGTTGACAACTCGTACTGTCTCGAGACCGGCGCCTGCCGGGCACCGAGCACCGGCTTCGACCGGCCGGCTCCGGGTTTTCTCTTCATGGCGGCAGGGCTCGTCGGGCTCGGAGTGGTGCTTTGGCGCGCCGACCGGCTGGGGCGCCCGGACAAGGCGCGTTGACGGGGCGTCCGGCGCCGCGCTAAGTTGCCGCCCGGCCGCCACCTGCGGCCCCCCGGACAGGTGCTCGAGTGGTTGAAGAGGCGCGCCTGGAAAGCGCGTAAGCGGTTCACGCCGTTTCGCGGGTTCGAATCCCGCCCTGTCCGTCTGCACATTGGCCCACGCCCGCGGACTTGAGGCTACGACGCTCGCGGGTACACCTGCGGCTGCTGCGCAGCCTCGGTGCCCTCCGGCCGCTGCGCTGCCTCCGGGTCGAATCCCGCCCTGTCCGTTTCAAGTCGCGAGTCACGAGGCACAGGATGGCGGGCCGGCGGAACCTCAGCCGGCCCATTGTCGTATTATCCGGAGGTGGCTCCCCAGGCCCCAGGCCCCAGGCCCCAGGCCCCACGCCTCACGCCCACCTTCAACTCCCGACTCTCATGCTCATCCGCCGCCCACCCGACATCTCCGCCCGCGAGATCACCGATGAAGCCCTCTACTTCGGCCGGCGCGAGTTTCTCCGTGCCATGGGATACGGAGCGGGAGTGGTGGCGGCAAGTGCTGCTGCACCGGCCGCGCTGATGGCGTGCGCTCCCGGGAAGGGCGATCCCGACGACAAGCTGACTCCGTGGGAAGCGGTGACCGGTTACAACAACTACTACGAGTTCGGCACCGCCAAGGACGACCCGGCCAGGAACGCCCACACCCTCAAGCCCCGTCCATGGAAGGTCCGGGTCGAGGGCGAGGTCAAGCGCGTTGCCGATTACGACCTGGACGACCTGCTCAAGCCGTTCACCACTGTGGAGCGGGTCTATCGGCACCGCTGCGTCGAGGCGTGGTCGATGGTGGTGCCGTGGAACGGGTTTCCGCTCAGGGACCTGGTCTCTCGGCTGGAACCCACCAGCAAGGCGAAGTACGTCGAGTTCACGACCCTTGCCGACCGCGAACAGATGCCACTCATCCGGCGTCCGATCCTCGACTGGCCCTATGTCGAGGCGCTCCGCATGGACGAGGCGATGCATCCGCTGACCCTTATTGTCACTGGCGTCTACGGCAAGTCACTACCCAACCAGAACGGGGCGCCGCTCCGGCTGGTCATTCCCTGGAAGTACGGATTCAAGGGTGGCAAGTCCATCGTCAAGATCCGCTTCCTCGAGAAGCAACCCCGCAATACCTGGAACATCGCCGCTCCCAACGAGTACGGCTTCTATGCCAACGTGAACCCGGCGGTGGACCATCCGCGCTGGAGCCAGAAGCGCGAGCGCCGGATCGGAGAACTCTTCCGCCGGGATACGCTGCCCTTCAACGGCTACGCCGACCAGGTGGCATCGCTGTACGCCGGCATGGACCTGCGTGCCAACTTCTGAGTCCACGCAGCAGCCCGCACGGGAGCCGCCGGCGTCGCGCCCGCCCAAGTGGCGTCAGCGGGCCATCCGGCCGCTGCAGGTGGTGGTATTCCTGCTGGCGCTCATCCCCGCGCTCAAGCTCGCGAGGGGGGTTGCCATCGGCTACCTGGGAATCGATCCCGTCGAGACCCTTGCCATTGAAACCGGCACCGCCGCCATCACGCTGTTGCTCTGTTCGCTCGCCGTCACACCCCTGCGCCGGATCTCCGGGTGGAACGAGCTCATCCGCTTCCGGCGCCTGCTGGGGCTGATGGCGTTCTTCTACGCCGTGCTGCACGTCGCCACCTACGTGGTGTTCGACCAGGAAGGGTCGATAGCGCTCATCGCGGCGGACGTCTGGGAGCACCCGTGGGTGCTTTTCGGCATGACTGCCTTCCTGATGCTCGTTCCCCTGGCGCTCACCTCCACACGCGGCTGGATCCGCCGTCTAGGCGGCAAGCGCTGGAATCGGCTGCACCGGCTGGTGTACCCTGCCGCAATCGCCGCAGTGCTCCATTTTCTGCTCGCGGTGAAGCTGGACGTGAGAAAGCCGGTTCTCTACATCGGGATCCTTGCGCTGCTGCTCGGCACCCGGCTGGTCTGGGCGCGGCAACGTGCCTCAGCGCAACGCACCTCAACGCAGCGCGCCTCAGCGCGGCGCACTGCGGCGCAGCGTGCCGCAGGGGAGGGAGCGGCGGCACATCACGGATCGGGAAGTGATCGCCAGGGCCCGCTTACCGCAGCGGAGCCGGGCGGCTAGATTTCGGCCATGCTGCAGCGCCTGCGCCACCTGCGTTTCCTGTCGCTCCTGCTCCTGATCGGAACTCCCGGTCTGGCGGGAACGGCGCTGAGCGCTGTTCATCCCTGTGCTGCGGAAATGCCCTGGACCGCCACACCGGCCGAGCATGGCGCGCATCACGGGTCCCACGGCGGCGCCCCATCGGACGACGGCGCCCCGGCTCCATGCCATTGCATTGGCGCCTGCCAGGGCGCCGCAGCCATGGTGGCTGCCGGATCGGTCGCTGAACTGGCCATTGCGCCTTCGGCACACCAGGTTCCGCTCGCGCTGCTGGCGCCGCCGGTAGAGCTGCCGTCCGCTCCGTCCTACCTGCTTCCTTTCAAGACCGCACCACCAACCCTCGGCTAAGGAGCGCTCCGCGCTCCAAAGATGATCACGCCGGCCTGGCTCGATGCCCTGCCGGCACGCATCGCATGCCAACCCGAGGGAAGGGCAATGAAGTTCACTTGCGAATCGCTTCGCATGTCAGTGCTGTCCGGACTGGCAGCACTGGTACTGCTCAGTCCAGCTGCCGCGGAAGCCCAGTTTCACGGGGCCGTCGAAGGCACTGTGACATCCACGTCAGGCGCGCCCATCGTGGGCGCGAGCGTCGCGCTGGGCGCGCCGGCCCGGATCGCCCGAACCGACTCGGCCGGCCGCTATTCGTTCTTTAGCGTGCCGCTGGGAGACCAGCGCATCGAGTTCCGTGCCCTTGGCTTCAAGCCGGCGGCCCGGCTGGCCGAGGTCCGGTCCACCGAGCCGGTTCGGGTTGATGTCGTGCTCGAGATCTCGGTGGTCACACTGCCGGACGTGGTCGTAAGCACCACCCGCGATGCGAGACTGGCCTCGCGCACGGCCATGAGCGTGGACGTGATCGGGACTGCCGAGATCGAAGAAGCCCGTGCCCACCACCCGGCCGACATCGTCAACCGAGCGCCCGGCGTGTACGTGAGCAACGCCGGCGGCGAAGGCCACTTCACCGCGATTCGGCAGCCCATCAGCACCAAGGCGCTGTACGCCTACCTCGAAGACGGCGTTCCCACCCGGTCCACCGGGTTCTTCAACCACAACGCGCTCTACGAGATCAACCTGCCCCAGGCCGGCAGGATCGAGGTGATCAAGGGTCCGGGGAGTGCGATCTACGGCAGCGATGCGATCGGCGGGGTAGTCAACTCGTTCACCCGCGATCCGAGCACGTCGCCCGAGGCCGAAGCGTTCGTGGAGGGCGGCAGCGCCACTTACCTCCGTGCTCTGGGAACCGCCAGCGGCAGGACGGGCGCCAGCGGGTTCCGTGCCGACGGCAACTTCACCACGTCGAATGGCTGGCGCGATGGCGCGTCGTACGAGCGCCAGAGCGGCACCGTGCGCTGGGACCTCACGCTCAGTCCGGCCTCGCGGCTCAAGACCATCGCCACCGTGTCGCACATCGACCAGCCCGGCGATGGCGGAAGCGATGTCTCGCTGGACGATTTCGAGAACCAGCCGACCCGCGTATACACGCCGATAGCGTATCGCCGGGTGGTCGCCGCAAGGTTGTCATCCGAGCTGCAGGTCCAGCGCGGGGCGTCCACGTTCGGGGCGACGCTCTTCTCCCGGTACAACACGCTCGACCTGATGCCTTCGTGGCAGCTGAGTTTTGATCCGCAGGTGTGGGAGAGCAGCAATCGCTCCATCGGCCTGCTGGCGCGATACCAGCGAAGGATTGCCCCGCTGAATGCCAGCATCAGCACCGGGATGGACCTCGAGTACAGCCCCGGCAGCCGGCTGGAGACCGAAATCACCCCGGTCAGCGACGGTCCGTTATTCACCAGCTACAGCGTGGGCCAGGTCCAGTACGACTACGATGTCGCCTTCTGGCAGGTAGCACCATACGCCCAGGCCGACATCGCCCTGCTGCCAAGTGTCCAGCTCGATGCAGGGCTCCGGTTCGACAATCTCGGCTACAGCTACGAGAGCAACCTCGAGCCGCTGGCCACTGGCCGGCATCGCCGGCCCCAGTCCACCGATGTGAGCTTCGCGCGGCTGAGCCCCAAGCTGGGCGTATCGTGGGAAATCCGGCCGGCGGTGAGCGTCTTCGGGTCGTTCCGCACCGCCTTCCGTGCACCGTCCGAGAGCCAGTTGTTCCGGCAGGGATCCGCCGAAAGCACGGTGGACCTCGAGCCGGTCAAGGCCGAGAGCTTCGAGGCTGGCGTGCGTGCCCTGATAGGAGGCGTCGCCACGATCGAAGCCACCGCCTATGCCATGAAGCTGCATGACGACATCCTGACGTTCTTCAATCCGGCCGACGGTCTGCGCCTGACCCAGAACGCCGGCTCCACCACGCACAGGGGCATCGAAGTGGGGCTGGGTGTTTCTCCCATTCGGGAAGTGCGGCTGGACGTGGCCGCGTCGTATGCCCGTCACCGGTACGACACGTGGCGCCCGAGCGTCGCGGACGACTACAGCGGCAACGAGATGGAGCTCGCGCCGCGGGTAATGACCAACGCACGAATTGCCTGGCGTCCCGGAGTGCTGGAGGGCGCGCTGCTGGCACTGGAGTGGGTTCGGCTGGGTTCCTACTACATGGATCCGGACAATACCCACAAGTACGATGGCCACGACCTCTTCAATGTCCAGGCCAGCGTTTCGGTGCTGGACCACCTCAGGCTGATGGGGCGGGTGACCAACCTGGCCGACGTGCGGTACGCCGAGACGTCGTCCTACAACGCGCAGCAGGGAGAGCGGTTCCGGCCGGGCACTCCGCGGCAGCTGTTCGTGGGCGCCCAGTATCGATTCGGACAGTGAGGAGATGGCAATGATGGTTGAACCGCGAACACCGAACTCCCGCCGCTTCGTGACGGCGCTGCTGGTGGTGGCGGTGTCGCTGGGAGTCGTCGCGCTCACGGTGTCGCTGGTTCTTCGGAGTTCCCGTGAGCTCGACGTCGAGTCAATGGGTGCGCCGGCAGCGGAGTGGGCCGAGGCCGGGGACGCAGCGCTGGCGGCCGCGCCGGACGGTGGTGTGCTGTACCTCGCCTGGGTGGAGGGTGACAGCAGCGGCCGGCGGCTGAGGTTCGCATCTTCAGCCGATCAGGGTGAGAGCTGGAGCGTACCGGTCACCGTGAGTGACGGCCCCGATGACGTGGGTCCCGCCCACGGCGAGGCGGCGCCCAGGGTAGTGGCGGCGCCCGGAAATCGTGTTGCGCTGGTCTGGAGCAGGAGCGTGCAGGTGGCGGGACGGAAGTGGCCGGCCAGCATGATCCGGTTTTCCCACTCATCCGATGGTGGCAGCACCTGGAGCGGGGTTCGCACCCTCAACGACGATAGCACTTCAGCGCCGGGCACCCACACATTTCATGGCGCCGCATGGAGCGAGCGATCGGGGCTGGTGGCTGCGTGGCTGGACGAGCGGGGCGGGGCCGGCTTCCCGGGTCATCACCACGCGGCGGACGATGCGGCGGCCCCGGTGACGATGGAGTCCGATGCCCGGATCTACATGGCCTCATCCGGCGACTTCGGCCAGAGCTGGAGCGCCAACCGCGCGGTGTGGGGCGGCGTCTGTCCCTGCTGCCGGGTGGCTCTGGCGAGCGAGCCGGGAGGCGGAATCCTTGCTGCGTGGCGGCAGCACTTCCCTGGCAACGTGCGCGACATCGTCATGGCGCCGCTGGCCCCGGAGCCTGGGACACCCGACCGGGTGCACGAGGACAATTGGGAGTACCCCGGCTGCCCCCATGCCGGGCCCGCACTCGCGATCTCCGAGGACGGCGTGCGCCATGTGGTCTGGTTCACCGGCAAGCCCGACGGGGCGGGAGTGTACTACGCCCGGCGTGATGCCAAGGGGGCCGACCTCGCGGAGCCTGTCGGGCTGGTTACGGGAGCCTCGCTCCAGACAGCGCACTCGTCGGTTCGGCCCCTGGCAGATGGCGGGGCCCTGGTGGTCACCGACGTGGACGTGGACGGGTCGCGCGCAATCCGTCTGACACGCATCAACGCGGCTGGTGCGGTGGAGGCGGCCACTACGCTTGTCGGCTCCTCCGGCGGCACCTATCCCCAGGTGACGGTGCTGGGTGAAGTGGCGGTGGTGGCGTGGACTGGCCGCACCGAGGGCGGGAGCGAGGTGAAGCTGGTGCGGCTGGAGCTTGCGGACTAGACTCGCGGGCGGCATCAGGCGGTCCCTGATGCCCCTTCCCACCCCGGTGCCTCGTGGCTAGGTTCCGCGCCCGAGATGCCCTCCCGTACGCAACTTCTTGATGCTCGCGCCATCCAGCGCGCACTGGTCCGCATGGCCTCGGAAATCGTCGAGCGCTGCGGCGGCACCGACGACCTGGCGCTGGTCGGAATCCAGCGGCGTGGCGTCGAGCTCGCGTACCGCATCAAGCGGCTGATCGACAAGGTCGAACAGACCAACATTCCCTGCGGCAAGCTCGACATCACTCTTTATCGCGACGACCTCCAGGCCATCGGCCCCAAGCCGATTGTGGGCGAGACTTCGCTGCCGGACATCGAGTCCCGCAACGTGGTCATCGTGGACGATGTGCTCTATACCGGTCGCACCGTACGCGCCGCACTGGACGAGGTGGCGGACTTCGGCCGGCCCCGCCGGGTGCTGCTCTGCGTGCTGGTGGACCGGGGCGGACGGGAACTCCCCATTCAGGCCGACATCGTCGGCGCCACCGTGAGTCTCACCGCCAACGAGCGGGTGGAGGTGCTGGTGTCCGAGCTGGACGGAAGGGACGTGGTTGAACTCGTGCGGAGCGACGCGTGACGGAACCGGGCGCTGCCCTCGGCAAGGACCTGGTCGGCCTCGAACCGCTTTCCGCTGAGCAGATGCAGCTGATCCTCGACACCGCGGAACCCTTCAAGGAAGTGAGCGAGCGCCAGATCAAGAAAGTCCCGGCGCTCCGTGGCAAGACCATCGTCAATCTCTTCTTCGAATCCAGCACCCGCACCAGGATCTCCTTCGAGTTTGCCGAGAAGCGCCTCTCCGCCGACACCGTCAACGTCGCTGCCGCAGGCTCCTCGGTATCAAAGGGCGAGACCCTCGTTGACACCGCGCGCAACCTCGAAGCGATGCGGATCGACATGGTGGTGATCCGCCACGGCTCCTCGGGTGCCGCGAAGTTCCTGGGGGATCGCATCGCCTCCAACGTGGTCAACGCCGGTGATGGAAAGCACGAGCACCCCACCCAGGCGCTGCTCGACATGCTCACCCTCAGGGACAAGTTCGGGAAGCTCGAGGGCCTTAAGATCGCGATCGTGGGCGACGTCCTCCACAGCCGGGTGGCCCGCAGCAACATATGGGGCCTGACCCGGCTCGGCGCCCAGGTAGGCGTTTGCGGTCCCCATACCCTGCTGCCGCGCGGCATCGAGTCGCTGGGAGTGACCGTCCTGCCGAGGGTCGAGGACGCCATCCAGTGGGCCGATGCCCTCAACGTGCTTCGACTCCAGCTCGAGCGCATGACTGCGGGCTTCATTCCCTCGCTCAGGGAGTACAATCGGGTGTTCGGGATCAGCACCGAGCGGCTGCGGAAGGCGCCGAAGGACCTCGTGATCCTTCACCCCGGCCCGATGAACCGCGGCGTGGAGATCGACAGTGACGTGGCCGACGGCGAACACAGCGTGATCCTTCCCCAGGTGACCAACGGCGTGGCGGTGCGTATGGCGGTGCTCTACCTGCTGGCTGGAGGCCGGCCCGGCCCCCATCAGGCAGACGGAGGCGAACGGTGAGGCCGATACTGGTCCAGGGCGGGCGGGTCGTCGACCCCGCCAAGGGCGTGGATGAATTGGCCGATGTGCTGCTCACATCGGGACGGGTCGAGGCCGTGGGGCGTGACCTGGGCGTGCCCGATGACGCCAACCTCATCGATGCGAGAGGCCGGATCGTTGCCCCGGGACTGATAGACCTCCACACCCACCTGCGCGAGCCGGGGCAGGAGGATCTCGAGACCATCGCCACCGGGGCGATGGCCGCGGTGGCCGGCGGCTTCACGGCAGTGTGTGCCATGCCCAACACCGATCCGGTGTGCGACAACCAGGGCGTGGTCGGCTTCATCG
>CAMLHP010000082.1 GCA_946479805.1 uncultured Gemmatimonadota bacterium
ACGTCGCCGAGTGCGAGCGGGGCATCGTCTACATCGACGAGATCGACAAGATCGCCCGGAAGAGCGAGAACCCCAGCATCACTCGCGACGTCTCGGGCGAGGGCGTCCAGCAGGCGCTGCTCAAGATCCTCGAGGGGACAGTTGCCAGCGTGCCGCCCCAGGGTGGCCGCAAGCATCCGCAGCAGGAATACATCCAGATCAACACCCGTGACATCCTGTTCATCTGCGGCGGCGCGTTTGACGGCCTCGAGAAGATCATCGAGACCCGCACCGGCCGGCAGCTGATCGGCTTCGCTCCCACCGGGCCGGACAAGCGCGCGGAGCTCGACCCCGCGCATCCCTTCGCCGAGGTCGAGCCAGATGACCTGCTTCGGTTCGGGCTCATCCCCGAGCTGGTGGGCCGGCTCCCCGCCGTGGTGCCGCTCCAGGCCCTTGACGAAGAGGCCCTCGTGCGGATCCTGCTCGAGCCGCGCAACGCCCTTACCAAGCAGTACAAGAAGCTGTTCGAGCTCGAGAGCGTCGGCCTCACCTTCGATCCAGAGGCGCTCCGCGCTGTGGCCGCCAAGGCCCTGAAGCGCGGCACCGGCGCCCGGGGGCTCCGGTCGATCCTCGAGACCATGATGACCGACATCATGTTCGACCTGCCCAGCCGGGACGACGTCCGCGAGGTCGTCATCACCCGCGAGGCAGTCACCGAAGGCACCCAGCCCCTCATCGTCACCGAGCGCGCCCGGACCAAGCGCGAGGCGTGAGCAGCCCCTTCGCGGGGCTGCCAGTCACTTTCGTCGGCAGCTTTCCCGATCCCGCAATCCAGCTCGATCCGCCCCTGCCCGAGTTTGCCTTCGCCGGCCGGTCAAATGTTGGCAAGTCCAGCCTGCTCAACGCCCTGACGGGCCAGCCGGGGCTGGCGCGGGTCTCGGGCACGCCCGGCAAGACCGTCCATCTCAACGTCTTCAGGGCGCCGGAGCTCTACCTGGTCGACCTTCCCGGATACGGCTACGCCCGTGCCTCCAGGACCGAGCGCCACCGCCTCTCCCGGCTGGTGGATACCTACCTCACGCGCCGTGACACCCTGGCCGGCGTCGTCTGGCTGCTGGACATCCGGCGTGACCCATCGGAGGAGGACCTCGCCATGCAGGCCATGATGGCCCACAGCGGCCGGCCCGTGCTGGTGGTGCTCACCAAGATGGACAAGCTCAACCACTCGGAGATCGCACCCCGCGTGCGCGCCCTTGCCGCCGCCCTCGCTCTGCACGAAGATCAGGTACAGCCTGTAAGCAGCCGCACTGGCGCCGGGATCGCCGATCTGGGCGAAAGCCTGCTCGCCGCCGCAAGGAGCTTCACATGAAGGCGCCCTCGTCCGCCTTTACCGCCCTGATCGCCCTGACCGCCTTGACCGCCTGTGCCCGGGCTCAAACGCCAGACACCGCGGCGGCCCCGGCGGATTCTTCGGCTCCGGTCGGAATGCCCGAGCACTACGGCACCCTCGACCAGAACGCCATCTCCATCCGGATGCGGGACGACGACATCGAGCTGCGATTCGTGCCGCTGGATCCCAGGGTGACCAGCCTGCTGGCCGAGGACGGCGCCAGGGCGTTGCAGGCACTGGTCGAACGGAACCGCACCGCCATCGATTCAGCCGGCCGTGAGGCGGGCGTCTCCACTCCAGGGCTGGCCCTGGTGACATTCTTCGGGCTCAGGGAGGGCGTGCGGTTCGACGCCCAGCTGCTGACCGTCGAATCGAATGGCCGCCTGCTCCGGCCCATGGCGGCCGTGCCCCTCTCTGCCTCGTATGGCGCGGGGCAGCTCTCCGCCCGCCAGTCGGCCATGGCGATATATCTGTACGACGAACGGTTGCCAGTGCTCGAGCCATTCACGCTGACCTACGGCGTGATGAGCAGCAGCGCCTGGCGCGACCGGCTGCCGATCCTCGACCGCGAGCGCTCGCGGGTCAATCGGTCGCGGTGAGGCGGTAAGGCGGTAAGGCGGTAAGGCAATAGCGCGACAAGGCAAGCCGATGGACGACGGGAGTTCTGCCGGAGGACTGTCCCGCTTGTCCGGAGGCAGAACCCCCGTTGGCCGTCGGCGAGGATGGACCGCCACTTCGGAGATCAGCATGGCGTTGCAGCCCCTCAAGAAGATCGGCCTCCCGGATTCCACCGAATTCGTCGCCGAGAAGTGGCTCGGAGAGCTCGACGAGCGTCTGGAGCACCCGGAGAGCTGGAACGACCTGACCCGCGAGCTGCTCCTGGCGCTCTGGTACCCCGGCGTCACCGACTTCGCCGAGCGGGTGAGCGACCCGGCCGTGCCCAGGGCCCAGCAGCTGGCGCTCCTCTCGCTCGACCCGCGCAACGTCACCCTCGAGCCCGAGTACTACGCCGACGTCGATCCGGTGAAGTTCGCCCGGGTCAAGCCGCTGCTGTGGCTGTGGTATTCGTTCGACCGGACACCGATGGCAGCCCAGAACGTCCACCTTCCCATCCGCTTCCGCCGGCTCCTGGCCCAGCGGATCTTCCGGAACTGCGGCAGGAACTTCAAGTGCTTCCAGCACGTCGAGTTCTCCTTCGGCTACAACCTGGACGTGGGTGACGACGTCGTCATCCACCGCCACGTGCTGCTCGATGACCGCGGCGGCCTCCGGCTGGGAAATCGTGTCAGCGTTTCCGACTACGCCAACATCTACAGCCATACCCACAGCATCGTGGACCAGAAGGACGTCACCAGCGTTACGACCGTGCTGGAGGACGACGTCCGCATCACCTATCACGCCACCGTTCTGGCCGGCGTTCGCGTGGGGCAGAACGGAATGGTGGGGGCCTCGGCAGTGGCCACCAAGGACGTCCGCGCCTGGCACGTCAACGTCGGCATTCCCGCCAAGTCGGTGCGGGTCAAGCCCAACGCCCCACCTGACGCATACGTCACGGAGCGGATCGCCCGGCGGTCCGCTGGGGAGGGAAGCTGAAGCGCCGCCGCGGCCGCCGCATTCCTCCGGTGGTGCTCGCAGCGGCCATCGGGCTCTCCCTTGCTGCCATTGAACTCCTCGTAGTCACCGCCGCCGGGCTCTCCCGCTGGTGGCTCCTCCTGATTCCGCTCTCCGCGGGCTTCGGCGTGCTGGTGGTCGAACAGCGCGCGCTCCACCGGAAGCTGCAGGCGGTCGAGAAGCAGCGGGACGATGCCAGCGCCGAGCTGGAGCGCCGGATCTCCGAGATCTTCTCGCTCCGCGAACTGGGATACGTCCTCTCCGAATCGCTGCAGCAGGAGCGGATCGTCGAGCAGGTGGCACGCTATGCCTCCCGCTTCCTCCGCGCCGACGGCGTCATGGCGGTGCTGATCGATGGCGGCAACCAGATCATCGTCGCAGCGGCGGAAGGGACACTCGCGGGGCACAAGGGTCGGAAGGTGCCCGCGGTGGATGTGTCGCTGGTTACCGCGGCCATCGAACGGGGCCGGATCGAGGTGGACCAGCGCCGGACCGGGGACGGCGTGCGGGTGCTGGCCGACATCAAGACCGAAAGCGCGGCGGTGGTGCCGTTCACGGTCCGAGGCGAGCGCATCGGTGCGCTGGCCGTGGTTGACCGCCAGGGCGGCGCGTTCACCACCGAGGACCTCTGGCTCCTGTCGGCGGTCGCCACCAATGCGTCCGTGGTGCTCGCCAACAGCCGCCTCTTCGCCCTGGCCGAGCGGGGGCGCGAGGAGTGGGAAACCGCCTTCGACGCGCTGCGCGAGGGCCTCGCGCTGGTGGACTACGATGGCAGGATCCAGCGCGCCAATCGCGCGCTCGGCACCTTGTCAGGCGATGAGCCGGCCGCGCTCATCGGCCGTGACTTCGTTGACCTGGTGCTGCCCGGTTCCATCGCCCTTGGCGACACCATGCGCGAGGCGCGGGCCGGAAAGCGCCCCGCCCCGCTGTCGCTGTCGCGCGACCACGACGAGCGCCTGCTCCGCGTCACCCTGACGCCGCTGAGCGGGACCTTCGGCGCCCGGGCAGTCATCGCCCTGGTGGAGGACGTCACCGAGCAGCGCGCGCTCGAGGCGCAGGTCATCCAGGCCGAGAAGATGGCCGCAATCGGCCAGCTGGTGTCCGGCGTGGCCCACGAGCTCAACAATCCGCTCACCTCCATCGCCGGCCTCAGCGAGCTCCTGCTGGATACCGGTCCGCTGGCACCTGCCGCGAGGGAGCACCTCCGCATTATCAGCGACCAGTCGGAGCGGGCCGGGCGCATCGTCAGGAACCTGCTCACCTTCGCCCGCCGGGGTGAGCCGGTGAAGCTGATCGTGGACCTCAACGACGTGGCCACGAGGACCGCCGCGCTGATATCGTATGAATTGCGGCTCCGCGATGTCGAACTGGAGGAGGTGCTGGCCGGCCATCCGGTCGAGGCCCTGGGCGACCCCTTCGAGCTGCAGCAGGTGCTGCTCAACCTCATGACCAACGCCATCCACGCCATGAAGGACTTGCCGGCGGGGCGACGCCGCCTCCTCACGGTTCAGACCGCCGTCGAGCAGGACCGTGCCGTCGTGCGGGTCCGTGACACCGGCGACGGCGTCCCCATCCAGCACGTCTCCCGGCTGTTCACCCCCTTCTTCACCACCAAGGCTGCCGGCCAGGGCACCGGGCTCGGGCTCCCCGTGAGCTACGGCATCGCCCGGGCACATGGTGGGGCACTTACCTACGCCGGCATCACCGAGGGCGGCGCCGAGTTCACCCTCGCGCTCCCCCATGCTGCCCCGGCCCAGTCATCCGGTGCCGCCGCGCGCCGGATCCTGGTGGCGGACCGGGACGCCGCGGTGCACCGGCTGGTCAGCGCGCTGGTCGCACCCGCAGGACATGCGGTGGACGTCGCACGGGTCGGCGGCGAGGCGGTGCAGCTGTCCAACGAGCACGAGTATCACCTCGTGATCGCCGACAGCACCCTCATTGTGGAAGATGGAATTGCGGTGCTGGACGGCGTGCTTGCCCGCCGCCCCGACTGGAAACCCCGGCTCGTCTCGGTGGGCCAGCGCATCGGCACCTGCCCCGCGCCGAGACACCTCGACAAGCCGCTGGATATCAAGCAACTGCGCGTCGCGATAGACGAGGTCCTGAAATCAGACGGATAGACCCGTCTACCCGTCTCTCAGTACCCCGCCTCCCTCGCCGGCAGCCATGGCTCCACCGAAATTCGGTCACCCAGCCGCGCCCTGGTCGCGTCCGCCGACGCCGCCGCCCAGTAATTGCCACCCGCATCGAGCGAGTCCGCCCGGATCCACGCCAGTATCGAACGCAGGAATACATTGCCGTCAAGCACCACGTCCGATGATGTGCTGTCCACCACCAGCGCCTCGCCCACTCCGTCAAAGACGTTCCCGCGGATCCTGCTGCCAGTGGTGTTCGAGAGCACGATCGCCTGGCCCAGCCGCGCAAACGTGTTGTCGTCTATTCGGCTGTCCCGGCTGCGGCTCTCGTCCCCTGGACGGGGCGCGAACAGCCGCACGCCCAGCTGGCCGCCCACAATGGTGTTGTCCGCGATGACGTTGTCGGCCCCGTGCTCGATGGCTATCGCAGCGGAGCGGGTGCCCAGGATGGTGTTGCCCCGGACCGTCGTGCCCGAGGAGTATCCCAGCCAGAACCCGTAGTCCGAGCTGTCGGCCCGGTTGTCCAGGAAGGTGTTGCCCCAGCTGAAGGTCGATTCGAAGGCGTTGTGGTACGAGTGTGAAGCGTCATTGCGCACCACGATGTTGCCGATGGACGGCGTCACGTAGGGCCGGTGCCCGCTCAGGAAGAATCCGTCGCCCGAGTTGCTGATGTCGTTGTCGGCGATCAGGTTGGAGTCGCTCGATTCACGCAGCAGGATCCCCGCAGAGTCACAACCCCTGCGATAGCCCTCGCTCTCGCACCGCACATTGTGGTGCGCAGCGTTGCGGATGACGGTGTTGCCCGATGAGCGCCAGAGGTGGATGCCCCAGCCGGAGTTGTGGGACACATCATTGTCCGCGATGAAGCTCCCCCGCGCCTCGAACAGCCCGATCCCGTTCTGGGACGAGTTGGCGGTGATCCCCCGGATCTCTACCCGCTCGGTTCCCTTGAGGTAGAGCGCCGACCCATAGAGCTCGAACGTGTCGGGCCGGAAGATGTCCAGCCAGTCACCCTCGTCGTAGCGCTCCGGAGTCGACCTGAGCGCCTGCGCCCGCGAGCCCGAGAGCTCCGAATCGAGCACCCGGTGCCCGCTGCCGCCCTCGATCCGGATCCCGAACCGGTAGCCGCTGATTCGCCCGCCGGTGATGGTCGCCCCCTCTGCACCACGCACCAGCACGCCGATGCCCCGGAACTCGTGCGCCAGCGTGTCGCCGCTGAGGAGCGTCACGCCCCTGAGGTCGAGCCGGGTCCCGGTGCCCGACACCACGATCACACCGACCCCGTTCGAATCCGCTATCCGGTAGCGGCCCGGGCAGATCTGCGCCTCTCCCCGCACTTCGGTGCCGGCCTTGGAAAGCTTGATGCACGCAGAAGACGCCGGCTGACCCACCAGGGCGGCGAGAGGAACAACGGCGAGAAGAAGTTTCCTCACTGTCTCAAAGCGGCGAGCCACGAGGTCTCCTGGAGGCGGCGTGCGGGCAAGCGGAGCGCAGACCCGCCGAGCCGCCGGAAGGAGACTCGTGGTGAGTCGCTTCTTTCATGAGATACGCAACTCAGCTTCCATCGCACCTGCATCTCCACCGGCGAATATCCTCCCGGCATCCTCGAGAGAGCGCATCATGCGGGGCCACGACGCCCGGCGGCGCGCTGCCTCCAGCGGCAGCCACATCGCAGCGTCATGCTCCTCGCTCAGGGTCACTTCATCCGCGGAGGTCACCATCGCAGCGAACACCGGTATCATCCACACCTCGTCCACCGGGTGCCGGTAGAACATCTCAACCTGGCTGAGATTGTAGAGCCTGAAGCTGGCGATCCCGGTCTCCTCCGTCATTTCCCTGCCCGCTGCCTCCGCCGGCGACTCGCCTGCCCCGATGCTCCCGTGCACTCCCTCCCACGAGCCAGGCGACCGGCCGCCCGCGGCCCGCCGCAGCATCAGGCACTCGAGCCCGCTCTCGCCCATGCGAAGCACCATCACGTCGACCAGTGCCACCCTGACGCTTGTCATTCGCACCCCGGACGGGCGCGACACTCGTGCTGTCGCTCGCGAAGGCGCGACCGCGGTGGCCCGAAAGCGGTCCCTTCCGGCCTCCAGCGGCGCGCCGGAGGGAGCGACGGTACGAGTGGAGCGCGCAAACCGGGCCTAGATTGCAGGTTTGCGTCGAGCCAGCAGTGCATCGAGTCGCGCGGCCAGAGCTCGCGCCCGGAAAGGCTTCTGCAGGAAGTCATCGGCGCCTAGCTCGAACACCTTCACCTCGTTGTCCTCGTCGCCCTTGGCCGTCAGCACCATCACCAGCAGGTCGGCCGTCTGGGGCCTGGAGCGGAGCTGCTGCAACACGCCGTAGCCATCGAGCCTGGGAAGGTTGAGGTCCAGGATCAGTGCGTCGGGCGCCACCCGGTCCACCTGGTCCAGCGCCTGCACCCCGTCTACCGCCTCGGCCACACGATACCCCTCGCGCTCCAGCAGGTCGCGGATCACCAGCCGGAGGCTCTCCTCGTCCTCCACCAGCAATACCGTACCCTTGCGGTCCGGCGCCGCGGCGGGTGCAACCGCCTCGCCCGCCCCATCCTCCAGCAGGTCGAACCCGAGCAGCGCATCGTCTTCGGCCAACGCGGTCCTGGGCTCGAGGCTCGAAGCTCGCGGCTCGCGACTCGCGGCTCGCGACTCGCGACTCGTGCCTCGCACCTCCCGCCTCTCCTCCGGCACCTCGGTCACCCTGAGCAGCTCTTCGATGGTGGTATGGCCCGCCTGCACATGCCGGAGTCCGCTCTCGAACAGGCTCTTCATGCCGGTGCTGCGGGCCTCGGTCCGGAGCTTGTCGGCCGTGGCACCGACGCTCACCAGCGCCTCGAGGTCGCGCGACATCACCATGACCTCGACGATCGCCAGCCGTCCCCGGTAGCCGGTGGACGCGCAATCGGCGCAGCCCACCGCCCGGTACAGCTTCGCGTCGTTGCCCAGGTAGCGCCGCAGGTTCGCCGGGATCT
The DNA here is from genome assembly GCA_946479805.1 of uncultured Gemmatimonadota bacterium. The sequence continues at coordinate 8,102 of CAMLHP010000082.1, forward strand.
CGACACCCTCGGTGGTGCGGCAGTTGAGGCAGAGCCGCCTGAGCAGCCGCTGCGCGATGATGCCCCTGAGCGCCGCCGCCAGCTTGTAGGCCTCCACCCCGATGTCCACCAGTCGCGTCACCGCGTTGGCCGCGTCGTTGGTGTGGAGCGTGCTCAGCACCAGGTGGCCCGTGAGCGATGCCTGCACCGCGATCTGCGCCGTTTCCGCGTCACGGATCTCGCCCACCAGCACCACATCGGGGTCCTGCCGCAGGATGGACCGAAGCGCCGTCGCGAACGTCAGCCCCGACTTCTCCTGCACTTGCACCTGGACGATGTTCTCGCCCAGCTTGTACTCGACCGGGTCTTCCACTGTGACGATGTTGACGCCTTCGCTCTGCACCAGCTTCAGCGCCGAGTAGAGCGTGGTGGTCTTCCCCGAGCCGGTTGGCCCCGTCACCAGCAGGATGCCTTCCTTGGCAGTCAGCAGCGATGTCACCAGCTGGCGCTCGTCGTCGAACAATCCCAGCGAAGTCAGGTCGAGGATCGTCTCCCTGGTGTTCAGGATCCGGATCACGACCTTCTCACCCGTGGCTGACGGCAGCGACGACACCCGGAGGTCCACCGGCTGTCCGTTGACCGAGACCCGCGCACGGCCATCCTGGGGCCGGCGCCGGTCGGCGATATCCAGCCCCGACATGATCTTGAGCCGCGAGATAAGGGGGATTCCGGCCGAACGGGGCACCTTCATCACCTGACGCAGCACGCCATCGATCCGGTAGCGCACGGCCACCCCGCCTTCGATCGGCTCCACGTGCACGTCGCTCGCCCGGCTGGCGATTCCGTCCGCCAGCATCATGTCCACCAGCCGAACTATGGGTGCGTGGCTCGCTTCCTCGGCGGAGGCGCCGATGTCGTCGGTGTCATCGTCCAGCTGCTCTACCGACGCGCCCCGGTCCAGTCCGCCCAGCAGCTTCGCCACCGCGTCCTCGCTGGGGAAGAGAACGCTCAATCCCTCGCGAATCTGCGACGGGCTGGCCAGGTGGATCCGGACGTCGCGCCCGCTGGCGAACGCCAGCCCCTTCTCGGCGTCGAGGTCGAATGGATTGAAGGTGGCAACATCGAGATGGGAGTCGGAGATGCGAAATGGCAGGACGTTGAACCGGCGCGCCACCGACTCGCTGATGACGTCGGTGACCTCCGGCGACGGAACGCCCGGGGGCAGCACCGGCATCCGGAATCGGGCGGCAGCCGCCTCGAGAACCTGGTCGTCGGTGAGCAGCCGCTTTCTTACAACTGCTTCCCAGAGCGAACTCCCCTCCGGCGACTGCTCCTTGAGCGAAGCCAGGGCGTCAGCAGGCAGCAGCGGCTCCAGCGTCGGAACCAGCCATTCGTCAGTGAAGTGCATACCCATCCCGGTTCAGATCAGTCCCAAAACTACCACACTTCCCACGCCTCACGCCTCACGCCTCACGCC
>CAMLHP010000083.1 GCA_946479805.1 uncultured Gemmatimonadota bacterium
TGAACGGCGAGCTGGTGCCGCTCACCAAGCAGCGGCTGACGCCGGAGCAGACCCGTGCCATAGCGCTGCGCCTGATGAGCAACGACGAGGACCGCGCCCGTATCGACCAGCTGCGCGACTTCGACTGCTCATGGGGACTCCCCGGGGTCGGGCGCTTCCGGGTGAACGTGCTCAGGCAGCGCTCGTCCTTCATGATCGTCATGCGGGTGATTCCCTTCACGGTGCCGACGCTGGAGTCGCTGGGGCTCCCCGAGGAGGTTGCCAGCGTGGCCGACCTCGAGCGTGGCCTGGTGCTGGTGGCCGGCGTCTCGGGCAGCGGCAAGAGCTCCACCGTTGCGGCACTGGTCCACCGCATCAACACCCTGCGCCAGCGTCACATCGTCACCATCGAGAACCCGATCGAGTTTCTACACCGGGACCTCGCGTCATCGGTGACCCAGCGCGAAGTGGGGGTCGACACCGACTCACTCGCGAACGGCCTCCGCGCTGCGCTCAGGCAGGATCCCGACGTGATCGTGCTGGGAGACATCACCGAAGGAGACACCGCGGCCACCGCGCTCAAGGCGGCCGAGTCTGGGCGCCTGGTCATCGCCACAATGCCCACAACCGACGCGGCATCCACCCTCCGTCATTTCGTCGCGATGCTGCCGGTAGAGGAGCGTGAGATTGGGCGGTTGCGGCTGGCCGAGGCCCTGCGCGCGGTCATCGCGCAGCAGCTGCTGGCCCGGGCCGACGGCGAGGGGAGGGTCGCGGCGGTCGAGCTGCTGCTGGTCAACGCCGATGCGCGGGCGGCGCTGCGCCAGCCGGCGGGGCAGGAGAATATCGTCCGGGTCATGGAAGACTCGGACGAGATGCGGACCTTCCGGCAGCACCTGAACGAGCTGGCCGAGTCGGGGCGCATCGCGCCGGACGCCGCCCTGGTGGCCGGTGGCGGAACGGCGCCAGACGAGTGACGCCTGGGCTGGAAGCCGCGCTGGCGCTCGAGCGCGAGGCGGGCACGGCCGGCGCTGCGGATGCGCGGGCGCTGATCACGCGGGAGCTGGAGGCGCTGGGCTACGAGGTTGTGGTCCAGCGCTTTGCGTTTTCGACCGGTTCGCTCAACGCCCTGCCGGTGCTGGGGGCAGGGCTCGGCTGGCTGACCCTGCTCGAGATTCCGCTGCTGCTGCTGCCGGCGGTACCCGGATGGGCTGCGCCCGGCGTCCTGCTGGCCGGTCTCGCGTGTCTCGGGATGATTGCCCGCGCCATCGGAACCGGCGCTGCGACACCCGGAGGTGAACAGCGAGAGGACGCCAATCTGGTCGCCACTCGGCCCGGCGCCGCCCAGTCTCGCTGGCTGGTGGCGCACCTGGACACCAAGGCCCAGGGACACAGCATGGCTGGCCGGCTGGTGAGCGTATGGCTGCTTCTGGCAGCCGTCGTGGCCCTGCTGATCCTCGCGGCCTGGCGGCTGGCCGCCGTTCCTCCAGTGGCGGTCGTGGCGGGAGCTGCCGCAGCCGCGCTGGCGGCGGGGTTTCTCGCAGGCCGGGGACGCCTCAAGGGCCGCACCGTCGGCGCACGGGACAACGGCTCCGGGCTAGTGGCGCTGCTGGAAGCGGCTGGCAGCGCCGGGCCTGAAACAGGAGTGATTATCACCGGCGCAGAGGAGTTCGGGCTGGTAGGTGCGCGGATCCTGGCCGAGAAGCGCCCTGAGCTGCTGCGAGACAGGGATGTGATCAACCTCGACACCCTCGACGACCGCGGAGCTCTGGCGATCGTGGTCCACGATGCAGCGGGTGAACAGCTGGCAAGTGATCTCCAGCCGCTGCTCGGTGGCATCGCCCCGCGGGTGCGTCGCCGGCACCTGCCGCTGGGCATCTTCGTGGACAGCTATCCGCTGGCGCGCGCCGGTGCCCGCGCCGTGACCATCGGCCGCCTGGACTGGGACACCCTCCGCCTGATCCACACGCCGCGTGACACTCGCGAGGGGCTTGAGTACCAGACGGCCTTGGCTGTGGGCGAGCGCCTGGGCCGGCCTGGCTGATGGCAGGCCTGAGACTGCAACCACAACTGCAACAACAAACTGCAACCGCAGATTTCGCAGAATTCACAGATTATTGCGATCGGTCGCCTTGTCGCCAGAGGAGCCTGCGGTATAGATCTTTGTGGGTGCCATGCTTCGGTGCGTGAGGCCGTCATGATCTCCCACAAGCAGCCAGAAGGTCTTGGCCTGGTGCTGCATAGTCGGTACCGGCCCGATCAATCTGCGGAATCGGCGAAATCTGCGGTTGCAGTTGCGATTGCGGTCTTACCCGTGTTGCAGTGTTTTCGTGCGCCCGTTTCGCAAGGCTGGCGCGCGGGGCCCGGCCCGGATACTTTTGTCCGAGGATTCACGAGCCCCCGGGACGGGGCTCTTTTTTTGTGCCGGCCAGCGAGGACCACAGATGTTCGATCAGCGCACCACGTGCATCGTGGTGGTGGGCGCCCAGTGGGGCGACGAGGGCAAGGGCAAGCTGGTGGACGTGCTCGCCGAGCGGGCCAACCTGGTGGTGCGCTACCAGGGTGGCGCCAACGCCGGCCACACCGTCGTCATCGGCGATTCCACCTTCATCCTGCGGCAGATTCCCTCGGGCATGCTGCACCCCCAGGCCACCTGCGTCATCGGCAATGGCGTGGTGCTCGATCCCGAGACCCTCTTCGGCGAGGTGGACGAGCTGGAGCGGAAGGGAGTCAGCACCAGTGGCCGGCTCTTCGTCTCGGACCGGGCCCACCTGGTGCTGCCCTACCACAAGCTGCTGGATGCCGCCTCCGAGCGGAGCCAGGGCATTGGTACCACGGGCCGCGGGATAGGTCCCGCGTACCAGGACAAGACCGGCCGCCGGGGCATCAGGGTGGGAGACCTGCGTGACCGTGCGGCACTGATGGTGCTGCTGGATGACCGGGTAAGGCGCGCCAACGCCGCGCTGGCAGCCATGGGCGCTCCTGAGGATGCGTCGCTGGATCAGCATGTGGCGATGCTCGAGGAGTACGCGCCCCGGCTTCTGGCGATGGCGCATGACACCGGGCTGCTGGTGCACCGCGCGGTGAAGGCCAGGCAGTTGGTGCTGCTCGAGGGGGCCCAGGGCGCGCTGCTGGACCTCGACCACGGCACTTATCCCTACGTCACGTCGTCCAACACCACGTCGGGCGGCGCGGCGGTGGGCGCCGGAATCGGGCCCACCGCCATCGACGGCGTGCTGGGCGTGGTCAAGGCCTACACCACGCGGGTCGGCAACGGACCCCTTCCTTCGGCGGCGTCGCCCGAAGATGATGAACTGCTGCGGAAGCTGGGCGGCGAGTTCGGCGCCGTGACCGGGCGGGCCCGCCGCTGCGGCTGGTTCGACGCGACGGTCGTGCGCTATGCGGTGCGGGTCAATGGGCTCACGGGCCTGGCAGTCACGAAGCTCGACGTGCTCGATACCTTTGCCGAGATCCCGGTGTGCACTGGCTACGAGGTGGACGGGGCGCCGTGCGATGAGTTCCCTGCCGAGGTGAGCCGGCTGGAACGGGTGCGGCCGATCTATGAGACCATGGCCGGCTGGCAGTCGGCCACCACTGCGGCCCGCCGCCTTTCTGAACTTCCTCATGCGGCTCGTGCATACCTCGATCGCATCGAGGCGCTGGCGGATACGCCGGTGCGATACGTCAGCGTCGGCACCCGGCGCGATCAGATCATAGAGGTTTGAAAATGGCAGCCACCGAAACCACCGTGATGGACAAGATCGTCTCCCTCTGCAAGCGCAGGGGGTTCGTGTTCCAGTCGTCCGAGATTTACGGAGGGCTCGGTTCGGTGTGGGACTACGGCCCGCTGGGTGTCGAGCTCAAGAAGAACATCAAGGATCGCTGGTGGCGCGCCATGGTCCAGGCCCGGGATGACATCGAGGGCCTCGACGCCGCCATCCTGATGCATCCGAGAGTCTGGGAAGCCTCCGGCCACGTTGCCGGGTTCACCGATCCGCTGGTGGATTGCCGCACTTGCAAGTCGCGCTTCCGGGCCGACAAGATCCAGGAGTCGAACTGCCCCCAGAAGCCCAGCAAGCGCCCGGGTGAGCACACCACGTGTGACCTCACCGAGCCCCGGCTCTTCAACCTGATGTTCAAGACCTTCATGGGCCCGGTGGAGGAACAGGCGGCGGTGATCTACCTCCGGCCCGAGACCGCGCAGGGGATCTACGTCAACTACCTCAACGTGCTGCAGTCATCCCGCCAGAAGGTTCCTTTCGGGATTGCCCAGATAGGCAAGGCATTCCGGAACGAAATCACCCCGGGCAACTTCATCTTCCGCACCCGCGAGTTCGAGCAGATGGAGATGCAGTTCTTTGTGGAGCCGGGCACCGACCCGGAATGGTTTGAGCGGTGGCGGGAATTGCGGATGCAGTGGCACCATGCGTTGGGGCTTTCCGGGAGCAAGCTGCGCTGGCACGAGCACGGCCCGGACGAACTGGCACACTATGCCAAGGCGGCGTACGATATCGAGTACGAGTTCCCCTTTGGCTGGAACGAGATCGAAGGGGTCCACAACCGCACCGACTTCGACCTCCAGCGCCATCAGGAGTATTCGGGCAAGAAGCTGGAGTGGTTCGATCAGGCATCGGGCAAGCGCTTCCTGCCCTACATCGTGGAGACTTCGGCTGGCGCCGACCGGGTGACCCTCACCGTGCTGGTGGATGCATACCGCGAGGAGTCTGTCGAGGGCGAGACCCGCGTCGTCCTCGGCTTCCATCCCGCTATCGCGCCGATCAAGGCTGCAGTGCTGCCGCTCATGAAGAAGGAAGGCATGCCGGAGATTGCCGACCAGCTGTACCGCGCAATCCGGGCGAGGGTGCCGGCCTTCTACGACGACAGCGGCGCCATTGGACGCCGGTACCGGAGGCAGGATGAGGCCGGGACGCCGTTCTGCTTCACGGTGGACAGCGACACCTTGGCCGACCGGACGGTGACGGTTCGCGAGCGGGACTCGATGCAGCAGCAGCGGATATCGATGGACCAGGTTCCCGCCTGGATCACCGAGCGGCTGGGCGCCAGCGAGTAGCCGCGAGGCACTGGAGCTGATGTGCGTCTCGCCGACTTCGAGGACCTGGTTCACCGGCTGACCGACGAGGTGCCGCCGGCATTTCTCGACGGAATTGCCGAGGTGGCGGTGTCACCCCGGACCGTGCCGCATCCATTACGGGAGGACATCTACACACTGGGCGAGTGCGTTCCGCTGCCGTCCGCGCCTGATGATGTCGGCCGGCCCATAATCCAGAGCCGGATCGTGCTCTACCACGGCTCGTTTCGTGCGCTCGGCCAGCTGGACCCGGATTTTGACTGGCGGGAGGAAACCTGGGAGACGCTGACCCACGAGCTGCGTCACCATCTTGAGTGGCGGGCCAGCGAGCCGGCGCTTGAGGCGCTGGACGCCGCTGCCGAGGCCAACTTCGCGCGCCAGGACGGTGAACCGTTCGACCCGGGCTTCTTTCTCGATGGCGAGCAGGTCGTGCCCCGGGTGTACCGGATCGAGGGCGACTACTTCCTGGATCACCAGACCCGTCGCCTCGCGCCGGAAGCCACGTTTGCCTGGCACGGCCGTGAATACAGCGTTCCCGTTCCTGCCGAGGCGACACTACCGGCGTTCCTGACGGTGGACGGGGTGGCCGAGCCTCCACCAGGCGAGCTGGTACTGGTGCTGCGCCGCCGCCCGTCGCTGACGGCTCTGCTCCGCCGGTCCCGGCCGTACACCGGCAGGGCCACCGCCACACGGCTGAACCAATAGGTGCTCATGCGATCCCCTCCCGAAATGCCCTTGCGCGCACCGCTGCTGGCTTGCCTGGCCTTCACGCTGCTCGGCTGCGCTTCACCGGCAACTTCGCGGGCCCAGGTGCCAGTGCCGGCGCCCTCGACCAGCGGAGCGCACGCCCATGAAGTCGGCGTGACCTCCGAGTCGGGCGATCAGGTGACCTGGATACGTCCCGGAGCCGATACCTTGACGCTCGGCAGGGTGGTGCCGGTCGGCATCATGCCGTCCGACATCGATGGGCCCCACAACATCACCATGGCGCCTGACGGGCGGAGCTACTACGTGTCCATCGCTCACGGCGCGCCGTATGGCACGCTCTGGCGCCTCGACGCGGAAACCGACACGGTCATCGGGCGGGCCCAGCTCGAGTACTATCCCACCACCATCTCGGTGACGCCTGACGGTGAGCTCGCCTTCGTGGCAAACTCCGATTTCTTTGGCGACCGGCCCCGGATCAATCCGGTTTCGATCGTGCACACGCCCACCATGCAGAAGATCGCCGACATCCCGGCGTGCGACATGCCCCACGGCGTGCGAGTCAACCACGCCGGAACCCGGGTGATCGTCACCTGCATGCACTCGGACGAACTGGTGGAGTTCGACGTATCGACGTTCTCGATCACCCGGCGCGCCGGCACCGGCCCCGGCATGCAGATGACGCCGGCCGGCGACCACGCTGCGCATGCGCCTGTCAGCGGTGCCGCCGGGAGCAATGCCGCGGCCTGCTCACCCACCTACGTGTCGATTTCGCCGGATGACCGGACCCTGTACGTGGCATGCAACACCGCCAATACGCTCCAGGCGTGGGACGCGGCGAGCCTCGAGAAGCGGGGTGAGGTGGCGGTGGGGAAGGGCGCCTATAACGTGGAAGTGTCGCCCGACGGCGAGCTGGTGCTGGTGACCAACAAGAAGGACAGGAGCGCCAGCCTGGTGGATGCGAAGTCGCTGAAGGTCCTCGCCACCATTCCCACCACCAAGGGCGTGGTGCACGGCATCGCGTGGTCACCCGATGGAAGGTATGCCTATATTTCGGCAGAATCGGTGGGCGCCGATCCCGGGTCGGTGGACATGATCGACATCGGGGCTCGCAAAGTCGTCGCCACCTTTCCAGTTGCGGCGCAGCCCACGGGAATCACGCTGAGGAAGCTCCCATGACCTACGAAATCACGACCTCCCTCTCCGGTGCGGAGATCCTCGCTCGCGCGAAGAACTTCTTTGCCGAGAGGGTCCCGCAGGTAGCAGCCTACCCGGAGCGCGAGGGAAACAACTGGCTCACCCTGCGGGGGCAGGGCGGCGAGGAAGTTGTCATTGCAGTCTTCGACACACCCGAAGGACGACGGGTGCGCGGCTCCACCCTGTTCTTCGATCAGGCGCTGGACCGGTTTCTCTCGACCCTGCCGCCGGCGGAGGCAGCAGCATGAGCGCCCCGCTGCCGCTCAGGGTCATGGTCCACGACGTGTGGAACGAAGTCCAGCTCGACCTCCCGCCATCCACCACCGTAGCCGAGCTCAAGCATCGCGCGCTGACTACGAGCCACGTGGCCCGCGACCCCGCGGCCTATGTGGTAAAGTTCCGCGGATTCGAGCTGCTGGACGAGCAACGGTCTCTGGCTGATCATGGCATTGTACCCAATGCCAATCTCATCGTCCTGTCCCGTCGACGCAGACCAGTCAGGTAGTCACAAGTCACGAGTAGCAAGTTCAAGACCTGCTGCTGCCACTCGTCTGCCGTCACTCGTGACTCGTGACTCGTGACTCGTGACTCGAGACTTGATCCCCGTCTTCACCCACCCCTCCTGCCTGGCCCACGACCCAGGGCCGGGGCATCCGGAAAAGCCGGAGCGGCTCCGGGTGCTTCTGGACCGTTTCGATGCGCTACCGATGGTGGAGCGACGCGATTCGCCCCGGGCGTCGCTCGACCTTCTCCGTACCGTGCACGAAGGCGCCTACCTCGACCGGCTGGCTGCCCTTGCCGAGGCTGGCGGCGGCGAACTCGATGCCGACACCAGGATGAACGCAGCCAGCTGGGAAGCCGCGCTCCGCTCGGCCGGGGGCGCGGTGGCCGCAGCTGAGTTTGCCCTGGAGCACGGCTCGGGCGCCTTCTCTGCCGGCCGGCCCCCTGGGCATCACGCCCTGGCTGGGATGGCGATGGGATTCTGCCTGCTGGGCAATGCTGTCCTCGCGGCCCGGGGTGCGCTGGCGCGCGGCGCCCGCCGGGTCCTCATCGTCGATTGGGACGTGCACCACGGCAATGGCACGCAGGCGCTGGTCGAACGCGACCCGTCCATCCGGTTCGTGTCAATGCACCAGTGGCCATGGTGGCCCGGTACTGGCGCCGAGAGCGAGCGCGGCGTGGGAAACATCTTCAACGTGCCGAGGCCAGCAGGGCTCGCAGCGGGCCGCTACGTGGAGGATCTCTGGTCCGCGGTGGAGCAGGCGACCTCCGCCTGGCCGCCTGACCTGGTCGTAGTTAGCGCCGGCTTCGACTCCATGGCGGGGGACCCGCTCGGCGGGTTCACGCTGGAGCCGCAGGATTACACCGAACTGACCACCCGGCTCCGCTCCGCTGCCCGGCTGGCCCCGGTAATCGGCGTGCTCGAAGGCGGCTACATTCCATCCCGGCTGGCTGATGGCGCAGCCGCCCATGTCTCTGCCCTGGCCTGAATCCACCTTCGGAGAACCCCGTGCCGCTCCGCCTGGAAACCGAGATCCTGACGCTCAAGACCCGCCACCCGTTTGTCATTGCACGGGGAAGCCAGCCGGAGTACCGCACGGTGTGGGTGAGGGTGATTGACGACGACGGCATCGAGGGCTGGGGAGAAGCCGCGTCAACCCGCTTCTACGGCGAGACCGCCGACAGCGCACTGGCTGCCCTCCGGACCTATGGCCAGCTGCTTCCCGACGACCCGCTCGACCTCGAGCGCACCGAGGCCGCGTGGAAGGAGCAGTTGGGTGGCAATCCCTCCGCGCGAGCGGCCCTGTCGGCAGCGCTGCACGACCTGGCGGGCAAGCGCCTTGGTGTGCCGGTCTACCGGCTGTGGGGCCTCGATGCATCGGCGGCGCCGAAGTCGACCTTCACCATCGGCATCGGCACGCCGGAAGAGATGCGCTCCAAGGTCCGGGAGGCCGCCGAGTATCCGATCCTCAAGATCAAGCTGGGCAGCGACCGCGACGTCGAGTTGCTCGAAGCCATCAGGAGCGAGACCGACCGCGAACTGCGGGTGGATGCCAACTGCGGGTGGACCGTCAAGCAGGCCATCGCGATGCTGCCGGTGCTGGAGGAATTCAAGGTCACGGTGCTGGAGCAGCCACTGGTGCCGAACGACGTCGAGGGTCTGGGGCTCATCCGGCGCCGCGCCTCCATTCCGCTCATCGCCGACGAGAGCTGCCTCACCGCCGCCGACATCGGCAAGCTCGCCGGCAAGGTGGACGGCATCAACATCAAGCTGGCCAAGTGCGGCAGCCTGCGGGAAGCCATCCGCATGATCGCGGCAGCTCGGGCGCTCAACATGATGGTGATGGTCGGCTGCATGATCGAGAGTTCGATCGGCATCACCGCCGCGGCCCACTTCACGCCGCTGGTGGACATCGTGGATCTCGACGGTGCTGCGCTGCTGGCCGAGGACCCCTTCAGTGGCGCCTCGATTGCCGGCGGCCAGGTGCGACTGCCTGACGGGCCGGGCCTCGGCCTCTCCCGCAGATGACTGCGCGTTACGCGCAGGTAATTCTCCCGCTCCCGCTCGACGCT
>CAMLHP010000084.1 GCA_946479805.1 uncultured Gemmatimonadota bacterium
CCGCCAGTATCTCGAGAAGCTCGATCCCCAGGATTTCGGCAAGTTCACGCCGTAGACGGCTGGTGCCCCGGGCCGGTGCGCCTGTCTTGCTGCTGTCAGTGCTGTGCCTCGCACCAGCATCCGTACAGGCACAGCAAGCGATGCGGCTGGACGGGCGGGTGCTCCGGGTGGGCCAGGACACCGCACCTGCGTCCGGCAGCTGGGTCGTGCTGCACCGGGTGGGCCGCGACCGCCAGGGACCGCTGGATTCGGTGCGCACCGGCAACGACGGGCGCTTCGGCTTCACCTATCCCGCTGACACGACCGGGCTGCATATCATCACGGCCGAGCACGCCGGCATCCAGTACTTCTCTCCTCCGCTCAGCACCAACCCGGCGGTCCCCAATCAGCCGCTGACGCTGGTCGTGCACGACACTTCATCGTCGGCGCCAGTCGAGTTGACGTCCCGGTTCATTGTGGTGAGCGCGCCCGAGGCGGATGGGTTCCGCACCGTTGTCGAGCTTCTGACAATCACCAACCAGAGTGCGTTCACCCGGGTGGCCCCCGACTCGCTGACGCCGACGTGGAGCTTCGGCCTGCCGGGATCGGCCGACCGCTTCGTCGCCGAGCCCGGGGAGCTCTCGCACGAAGCGGTGGTCCAGGGTCCTTCAGCCGTGTCGGTCTTCGCGCCGCTGGCACCGGGCGACCGCCAGCTGACGCTGCGTTACGCGCTGCCGCGCGCGGACGGCACCATCGTGTGGCCCTTCAGCCAGCGGGCATCGGGTGTGGAGCTGCTGGTGGAAGAAGATGCCGCGACTGTCGTTGCCGCATCGCTCGAGCAGGCCGACTCCACCACCATCGACGGCCGGAGCTTCCGCCGGTGGGCCGGCGCCGTTGCCGCCGGAGACTCGATTCTGCTGAAGGTGCCCGCGCCCTGGAAGGTGGGGACTGCGGTGCTGCCCGTGCTCGTCGGCCTGATCGCGCTCGCGATGTTGTGGGCACTTTGGCGCGCGCTCCGGAGCCGGGGCCAGATGGAGGAGTTCCGGCGGGAAGGGCCGGAGACGCTGGTGGACCGGATCGCCCGGCTCGACGCTGCCCATCGCGACGCTTCACCCGACTCACCTGCGGCCAGTGCGTACCAGGTGGAGCGCGCGCGGCTCAAGGATGCACTGGCACGCTTGCTTGCGGAGCGACGTCAGCGCCGCTAGAATCCCGCCACAATCGTTGTACCGAGCGCAGCTACTCGGAAGCCGGTGCAAATCCGGCGCGGCCCCGCCACTGTAACGGGCAACAACACCTCGTCCATCACGCCACTGGGAAACCGGGAAGGCGGCCGAGGGCCCGAAGCCAGGAGACCTCTGCGTTCGATCCACCCATGCAGCCCTCGGGGGAGGGTCGGGAGGCTCCATCCTGCGGTTCCCATTCCTTCTGGCATCATTGCTGGCCCTCTGGCTGCTCGGCGCGGCGGCATGTCGGCGCCCTGCACCTGTCGCGGATGGCAATGTCGTCGTGGTCGATGACGCCGGGGACACCACCCGGCTCTCCTCTGCCGTCACCCGCGTGGTCTCGCTCATACCGGCCACGACCGAGCTGCTGTTCGCGATAGGCGCGGGCGACGCGGTCGTCGGCCGCACCACCTGGTGCGACTACCCGGCCGAAGCCCTTGGGGTGACCAACCTGGGCGACGGCATCGCTCCCAACATCGAGGCGATACTGGGCCAGGACCCGGAACTGGTCATTCTGTATCCCTCTGGACGGAACGCCGCCACGGCCTCGCGGCTCAGGGGCATGGGCATCGCGACCGTCCAGCTTCGCACCGACCTTCTCGAGGACGTCCCCCGCGTGGCCGAGGTGCTGGGCAGGCTCACCGGTCACCAGCAGGCAGCTGCCGAAGTCGGGCAGCGCTTCGGGGACGAGCTTTCCCGCGCGACGGTGTCGCGGCCCGACTCGCCTCCATCGGTCTTCCTGCTGGTGTGGGCCGAACCACCCATGACAGTCGGAGTTGGCAGCTATCTCTCGGAACTGCTGTCCAGGGCCGGCGGACGGAACATCTACGACGACCTCCCCACCTCCTCGGGGCCTGTGAGCATCGAGTCGGTGGTGGCGCGACACCCGGATGCGATTCTCGTGCTGGGCGATTCCACTCCCGGCTTTGCCAGCCGGCCCGAGTGGCAGACGGTTGAGGCCGTGCGGGAGCGCAGGTTCGTGTTCGCCTCGGGCTCGGAGTTCGCACACCCCGGTCCGCGCTCGCCCGCCGCGGTTCGCGAGCTGGCGTCGTCGCTGGCGGCGCTGCCATGAGCCGCTGGCTGGGACTCTCTTTCGCCACCCTGGTGGTGCTGCTGCTGGGAGTGGCGCTTGGCTCGGTGTCGATCCCGCCGTCCGTCCTGCTGGACGGACTGCTGCACGGCGGCGGCGAGGCTGGCGTGATCGTTCGAGAACTGAGAATCCCCCGCGTTCTGCTGGCTTTCCTGGTTGGCGGAAGCCTTGCGGTCAGCGGCGCTGCACTTCAGGCCCTGGTGCGAAACCCGCTGGCCGACCCGTACCTGCTGGGCCTCTCTGGCGGTGCCGGGCTCGGGGCAGTGCTGGCGATCGCGTTCGGTGGCGGTTCGCCCTGGGCAGTCCCGATCGCCGCCTTTGCCGGCTCACTCATCGCAGTTGCGCTGGTATACCGGCTGAGCATGGTCGCGGGCCGAAGGCTCGACCCACTGGTGCTGCTCCTGGCTGGCGTTGTCGTCGGCTCGTTCGCCGCCGCCCTGATGAGCGCCATCATCGCCCTCTCGGACGCGCCCCGGCTCCGAAATGCCTTTCTCTGGTTGCTGGGCGGATTCTCTTCCGCGTCGTGGCCGGCCCTGGTCCTGTTCGCTGCCTACGCCGTCGTGCCGCTGGGCCTGCTCCTGCTGGCCGCGAGGGGGCTCGACCTGCTGGCGCTGGGCGAGGAGCCTGCGCGCCACCTCGGCGCGGATGTCGAGCGCCTGCGCCGCCGCATCTACCTCGCAGCCTCGCTCCTGACCGCGGCGGGCGTGGCAACCTGCGGCATCATCGGCTTCGTGGGCCTCGTCATTCCCCACGCCGTTCGCCGCGCATGGAGTCCCACCCATCGGATCCTCCTGCCGGCAGCCTTCCTGGCTGGTGGCGGATTCCTGGTGCTGGCAGATGTGGTGGCGCGTACGGTGCTTCGTCCGGTCGAATTGCCGGTGGGGGTCGTCACCGCCCTTGTGGGCGTGCCGCTGTTCGCGCTCCTCCTCAGGAAGTCGCTCGCCTGATGCTCGCGTGCCACGACCTCACGCTCAGCTACCGCACCGGGAGTCGTGCGGCGGTGAGCGGCGTCTCGCTTTCGGTCAACGGGGGCGAGCTGGTGTGCATCACCGGACCCAACGGCAGTGGCAAGTCCACGCTGATGAGGGGCATGCTCGGCGTGCTGCACCCGCTTCGCGGAACCGCCACCGTTGACGGCAGGGACGTGGCGCAGTGGGCGCCGGCCGAGCTCGCAGCGGCGGTGGGTGTGGTGCCGCAACGGGAGGACATCACCTTTCCGCTGCGGGTGAGCGAGACAGTGATGCTGGGCCGTTATGCCCGGCTGGGTCCCTTGAGCGCCGTGCGCGCCGAGGACAGGGAGGCGGTGGCGCGGGCGCTTGACCGCTGTGATGTGGCGCAGCTGGCAGAGAGGCGAGTGGACCAGCTTTCCGGCGGTGAATGGCAGCGGGTGCGACTGGCTCGCGCGCTGGCGGGACAGCCGCGAGCGCTGGTGCTGGACGAGCCGACCACATCGCTGGATGTGCGCCACGAGATGGAGCTGTTCGAGCTGGTGCGTGGCCTGGCCGACCAGGGGCTGGCGGCGATGATCATCACCCACGGCCTGAACCTCGCCGCCCGGTTCGCAGACAGGATTCTCCTCATGAGCGATGGCAAGTCCGCCGCCCTTGGCAGCCCCGACGACGTTCTCTCCGCACCGATTCTCTCCCGGGTGTTCGAGTGGCCGGTGGCGGTTTCGGCCACACCTGACGGAGCGCCCCAGGTGATACCCCTTCGCCGGCCCCCAGGCTCCGGCACCATCTGAATGGAGACCCCAGTGCATGTCGTAGTTGCGTGCCGCAAGGCGGCTGTGATCCTGGCGTTGCTGACGCCATCCGCGCTCCTGGCCCAGGAGGGCAACGAGCCATACCAACTACCCGACATCGTGGTCTCGGCGGCGCAGGTTCCGCTCCGGCCCGATGCAGTGAGTGCCACGATGACGGTGCTGTCCGGCGCCGAGCTCCGGGCCAGCGGTGTCCACCTGGTGCAGGATGCGCTGAGGATGGTGCCCGGTGTACAGGTAATCCAGAGCGGGAGCTTTGGCGGCGTGACCTCCCTGTTCGTCAGGGGAGGAGAGAGCGACTACGTGAAGGTGCTGGTGGACGGCGTGCCGGTCAACGAGGCCGGCGGGTCGTTCGACTTCGCGACGCTCACGCTCGACGGCGTCGACAGGGTCGAGATCGTCAGCGGACCGGCCAGCGTTACCCACGGTACCGACGCAGTCACCGGCGTGGTGAACATCGTCACTCGGAGCGGTGGTGACCGGAGCGCCACGGTGACCGCGCGGGCGGGCACATTCGGCACCCGCGAGACGGGCGCAAGCGTGCGCGGCGGCAGCAGCACCATCGGCTGGGGTGTGGCCGGGTCGATGGCGGCAACTGAAGGGACATACGACTTCAACAACGACTGGAACAATTCATCGGTCACGGCCCGGCTGGACGCCAATCCCGACGCAGCTACAGCGGCCTGGTTCACGGGCAGGTACGGGCGGAATACGACCCATTTCCCCACCGACGGAAGCGGCGTCCCCGCCGACAGCAACCAGTTCTCGCGCGGAAGGGCGCTTCAGCTTGGAGCCGGAGCGCGGCGTCAGGTGGGTGCGAAGACCGAGATCGCGATGAAGTTCGCGCTGTCCGACGCGATCTATCGCTTCGAGGACACCTCCGATTCTCCTTCTGACACAACCGGCTTTGCGTTTGCATCCCGGCGAACCGGCTCGTCCACGCGCTGGTCGGTCGATACCCGTGCCACGGTGCGGCCCCACGCCGCCACAGCGTTGACCGGTGGCGTGGCCTTCGAGCGGGAGTCGGGAGACCGGGAAGGCACCTATCAGTCGAACTTCGGTGCCGGGGTCTTCATGGACCAGGACCCGCGGCTCGATGCCCGGCGCACCACGCTGGCCGCCTTTGCCGAAGCACTGGTGGACCTGCCAGGCGATGTTGCCGGAACCGCCGGAATCCGGCTCGACGACAACTCGGCCTTCGGCACATTCCTCACGTGGCGTGCGGGAGCGGCATGGAAGGCCGCGCCCAACACCCGCATCAGGGCTGCCGCCGGCACCGCGTTCAAGGCTCCCACCTTTGCCGAGAACTTTGCCAACTCTCCGTTCGAGGTGGGCGACTCGACGCTGGTGCCCGAGCGCTCGATTGGATGGGAGGTGGGTGCCGAGCAGGTGCTCGCCCGAGGCCGTGCGACGGTTGGAGCCGTCTGGTTTGACCAGCGTTTCTCCCAGCAGATCCAGTACGCCTTCCGGGAGCAGGGGGCGCCCACCTACTTCAACCTGGGGAAGGCCTCCGCAAGGGGGCTGGAACTGCAGGCCGAGGTTCATCCCACGCCCGGATGGACGCTGGGCGCATCGCACACGCTGTTGCTCGCCGAGGTGACCGATACCGGTGCAGCTTCCTCGCCCGGGTTCCTGGCGGGAGAGCAGCTGATCAGGCGGCCGCGACACAGCTCCAGAATCTGGACCAGCCTCAGGCCGGCTGCCGTGCTGCAGCTCGGAGCCGACCTGAGGCTGACCGGTGCAGCGTACGACGTGGACTTTCGAGAGTTTCCGTCGGAGCGGGTGACGCTGCCTGCGCATCAGGTGCTCGATGTCCACGGGTCGGTTACGCTGCTCCGGGGCGACGGTGCCAGGCCTTCGATGACATTGACGGGCAGGGTCGAGAATCTGCTGAACGAGGATTACGAAAGCATCGTCGGATTTCCCGGTCGCTCGCGAACGGTCTATGTGGGAGGCCGCCTCGACTGGCGCCAGTAGAGCGGCCATCTTTGGGGCATGCTCGTCACCACACCGGCCATTGTCCTGAGCGCGGTTCGCTACAGCGAGACCTCCAAGATCGTCAAGCTCGCCACCCGGAGTCGCGGGCTGGTCAGTGCCATCGCCAAGGGAGCGCTCCGGCCCCGGAGTCGTTTTGGTGCGGCGCTGCAGCTCCTGAGCGAGGGCACTGCCCAGCTGGCCCTTCGCGAGCATCGCGACCTCCAGACACTCACCGCATTCGACGTGACAGGGGTGCACGCGGGCCTGGCTCAATCTGTGGGACGTTACGCCGCCGCTTCCGCGCTGGCGGAAGTGATGCTGCGATTCGCGCCGTCAGAGCCGCATCCCGAGCTCTACGACCTGTTCTCAGCTTCGCTCGGGGCGCTATCGGAAGCGGGCACCGGCGAGGTGGAACCGCTGGGTCTCAGGCTGCTCTGGCTGCTGGTCTCGGCGCTGGGCTTCGCTCCGTCACTCGATGCCTGTGCCCGCGACGGTCGTCCCCTGGATCCGATGAACGAACTCGCCTTCAGCGCCGGCGAGGGTGGCGCGCTCTGCCCCGACTGCGCCGCCGGCAGCCCGGTCGCGCGGCTTCCTGTGTCGGCCCGGGCAGACCTGGTCGCGCTGCAGGATGACCGCGTTCCGCTGCCGTTCCTCGACCCGCCCAATGCGGCCGCGCACCGGCGCCTCCTCGCTCGCTATATCCGCTATCACCTGGCAGAAGGCACCGAATTGCCCGGTATCACATTCTGGGCCCGGCTCGACCGGGGCGCAGCGTGATTCTCGGTACCGCGGGCCACATCGATCACGGTAAGAGCGCGCTGGTGGAGGCGCTCACCGCACGCAGGGTAGACCGGCTGCCTGAAGAGCGCCGCCGGGGTATCACTGTAGAGCTCAATTTCGCGCCGCTGATTCTTTCCACCGGTGAGCGGATCGGCATCGTGGACGTGCCCGGCCACGAGGACCTGGTGCGCACCATGGTGTCTGGTGCCAGCGGCATCGACGCCGCGCTGCTCGTTGTAGCGGCAGACGAAGGCCCCATGCCGCAGACTGAAGAACACCTGGCAGTGCTCGAGAGTCTCGGCGTGGCCCGGGGCATTGCGGTGCTGAGCAAGTCTGACCTGGTTGACGCCGAGTGGCTGGTCCTGGTGCGCGAGACGCTGCGCGAGCGACTGGTGCGATCGCCGGTGTCCTTCGGCGAGCCGTTGGCGGTGTCCGCCCGTTCCGGTGCTGGGCTCGATGAGTTGCGGCAGGCACTCGCGTCGCTCGCGAGGGCCGCCGCTCCCCGGCCGACGGACGATCTCTTCGCCATGTCGGTCGACCGAAGTTTCAGCGTGCCCGGGATCGGCACGGTGATAACCGGCAGCGCCCGAACCGGTGCGGTGCGGTCGGGCGAGGAGGTCCGGCTCTGGCCCACCGGTGGATCCGCACGGGTACGAACCGTCGAATCTTTCGGGGCACCGGTGGAGCGCGCGGTGGCTGGCGAGCGGGTGGCCATGGCGCTTCATGGGGCGAGCGTGGATGAGGTGCCGCGTGGGTCCCTCGTCACCGGCAGCAGCGGTGGCTGGCAGCCCTCGCGCCGCATCGATGTGCGCGTCGGGCTGGCGCCCATTGCCCGGTCGCCGGTGACGCGCCGGACCCGGGTGACCCTCCTGATTGGCACTGCCTCCGTACCTGGCTGGCTGTCGCCTCGCAGTGCGATCAGTCCTGGTGCGGTGGGACTTGCGCGGATCACGCTGGACCGGGAACTGGTGGTGAGGGGTGGGGAGCGCGGGGTCGTTCGCCGCGCGAGTCCGGTGGAGACGCTGGGGGGCGTCACGGTGCTCGATCCGGCGCCGCCGGGGCGGGCGCCATGGCCGGCGGCCCTGGGGGCCGCCGATCCGTCCGAACGTTTGCTTGCCCTTGCCCTGAGGCGGCGGGATGGAGTCGCCGTGGCCGCGATTCCGGTGCTCCTGGGCGCGCCACCTGCTGCGGTACCCGCCCTGATGCGAAGCACGCCCGGTCTCCGCCGTGCGGGGCAAAGGTTGATCCCGGAGTCGGCGATTCAGGGCACGGCAGAACGCATGCTGAATGCACTTGACAGTTTCCACGAAGCGCAGCCCAGCGAGCGGGGGTTCTCGCTCGAGACCCTGCGCCGCTCGGGCCGGGCGTGGGGCGGCATTGCCGAGGCCGCGCTGGCCGAGCTCCGGCGAAGTGGCGCGATCGCCGAAGAAGGTGCCCTGGTCCGACGAGCCGGGTTTCGCCCCTCCGTGGAAGGCGGCGACGCGGTTGTCCGTGCGGCGGTCGACCTGGTGCTTGCCGGCGGGCTGGAGCCGTTGGAAGTGGGCGAGCTTGGGCGCCAGCTGGGTCGGCCTGACATCGCTGCCATCCTCCGGCTTGCTGAATCGGAGGGGCTGTTGCAGCGCGTCACCCCGGAGCGCTATGTGGCGTCGTCTGAATTGCGCCGTTTCGCCCAGGTGGTGCGTGACGTCGGGGCGCAAGGAGAAGTCAAGGTTGCGGCGCTCAGGGACCGACTGGGCCTGTCCCGGAAGCACCTGATACCGCTGCTGGAGTGGTCCGATCGTGCCCGCCTGACCGTTCGGCGGGGGGACACCCGGGTGCTCACCGGTGTGGAACCCGATTGAACCAAATCTCGTAACAGTTTGTCAGCACGATAGTTGGCGCGCTTGACATGAGCTTGTGCCGTCGAGCATCTTGTTTGCGTGGTGGTCGCAAGTCGCGAGTCACAAGTCTCAAGTCCGACAGGTAGTCGCTCGCGACTCGCGAGTCGTGGATCTCAACTCTCAACCCGGAGCACCAACCCAGCACCCACGCCTTGTCCGCGAGGAAAAAACTGATGTCCAGAGTCGCGTGGCCGGGGTGGTGGCTTGGGCTGCTGCTTTTCGGGGTGGAAGCTCCGCTGGTTGCACAGGGAGTCTCGGAGTCGCCTCCTAGCATCGAGCTCAAGGAGAACTACCCCAATCCGTTCTTCCCGTCCACGACGATTCCGTTCGTAATCGAGCCGGAAGTTTGCCAGGCTGGACACCGGCCCGAGGTGAGTCTCAGGATCTACAACGTGATTGTGGAAGTGGTGGCGGTGCCGACGCTTTCCGGGAGGCCGGAAACGCCGATCGAGCGCCTGTCCCTGGCCTGCGGATCATATGAGGCATTCTGGGACGGGCGCTACGCCGATGGAGAGCGACAGGTGGTTCCCGGCGTCTATTACTCCGAGCTCACAGTGGACGGAAGGCGGTTCACGCGGAAGATGATCGCGCAGAGGCGATCTACCGCCGCCGCCCAGGAAGGCGAGCAGGGCCGCCCATGAGGCGGCCCTGTTTGTTTCTGCCATAACGGCAGTGCGGGGCGGTATGTTACTTGACCGCCTCAAGCCTCGAGCCACGAGCCTCACTCGGGTACTCGCAACTCGTGACTCGTGACTCATGACTCGTGACTCGTGACCCAACCAGGGAACGCCGATGATCCGTCCAGAACGCCT
>CAMLHP010000085.1 GCA_946479805.1 uncultured Gemmatimonadota bacterium
GGGCCGGATGAACGCAAGCGCCGTCGTGCCGAGGATGCATATGGCGGCGGCCACCATCAGGAAGCGCTTGCGGGCACCGGCCCGGTCCGCGGCGGCACCGAGCACCGGCGAGAGCAGGGCGATGAGGATGGCGGAGATCGACACCGCACGTCCCCACCAGCTGGACGTCAGGGTCGCATCGCTGCCGAACGAGCGGGTGAAGTAGGTGGCATAGATGAATGTGACCACCAGCGTCGTGAACGCCGAGTTGGCCCAGTCGTAGAGCGCCCAGGACCAGACGGTGCGCTTGTCGTCACGCGCAGGAGTGGCGCTGGCCGGGAGGGGCGGAGTGGTCATGCGGCTCCGATGGCGGTGGTCAGGCGTTGGTGCAGCGCGGTCAGCCGGCGGCCAAGATCTTCCTGATCGGCGCGGAGCGTCTCAATGACGTCCTTGCGGCTGCGAATTCGCAGCCAGCGCCGTGCGTCCTGCCAGGAACCGTGCCAGCTCTCGCGCACCAGCAGCCCCAGCATGCCCACGGCCGGCACGACCAGCAGCGTGCTCAGGGCAGCAATGACGCCGGCGACAGTCCATGCCACCGCAACCATCGCGCCGACCCACGCGAGGTAGATGACAATGCCCAGCATCAGCTTCCAGGTCGAGCGCGTGTCCGGCTCGAGCCGAATCCGGTCCACTATAACCCCGGTGAGTCGGTAAGGCACCAGGAACAGCACCCATCCCGCGACCGCCAGGATCGCTGCGAGGGGCATCAGCAGTGGCACCCGGGCAGCGACCCAGCTGAGGGCTTCACCGGTGCCGGTATCGAGGTAGAGGTCCCGCGGCGCGAGTCGCAGCCGGCTGAGCCTGCGGGCGTGACCATCCACGTCCTGGGCGAGAGCCAGGCCTTCAGCGTCGCCGGTGGAGCGCACCGCCGCGAGGAGCCTGGTAACCACCGCGAGCGAATGCATGTCGCCAGCCGCTCCCGACGGGGAATGCGTTACTCCCTGCCAGATACCCAGTGCCGCAGTGACCAGGCGTTCGTCACGCCATTCGGCAAGGTTGAGCGTCACCTGGGCCAGCGACTTGCCGATCCGATCCGTGAGTTCGGCGACAGCATCGGCATCGGACTCGGAGCGGGTTGCCAGGTCGGTCCATTCGACCGGCGCCGCGCGCACCACCAGGGCGTCGGAGCGGAATACGTCCTTCCGGCGGAAGGTCAAGCCGATCGGCACTATGGGAAATGCTCTGCCGAGCTGTGCACTGGCGCCCAGCGCGATCCGTGCCGCACCAGTGCGGAGCGGCGCCAGGGAGGGCGCCGTATGCGAGATTCCCTCCGGAAAGATGCCGACGGCATCGCCCCCCGCGAGCGCCGCGTGCACGGCCCGGAACATCTCCTCGTTGCGCCCCATCTGGGACGGATCATCGCTGCGGCGGTACACCGGGATGGCACCGGACGCCCGCATGAGCCATCCGATCTTCCCGTCCACGAAGAGCGGCGCCTTGGCGAGGAATCGCACCGGACGGCGGGCCGCGGCGACAACCAGCATGGGGTCGAGCAGGGAATTGGGATGGTTCGCAACCAGGAGGACCGGCCCCTCGGCTGGTACCGGACTCCCGGTGTAGCGCATCCGGTAGTAGCCGAAAGCGCAGAGCCGGGACAGCGGCGAAAAGAGCGGCAATAGCCACATGGATGGTTAATTATACTGCGAGTCACGAGTCACGAGTGGTGGATCTTGAGACTTGCGACTTGCGACTCGCGACTTCACCCTTGATTCAAAGGACCCCGATGCTCTCTGCAGCCGCCGCCCTCTCCCGCCTCCGCGAAGGCAACCAGCGTTTCGTCACCTGCCTCAATGGCGCGGGGGCGATGGAGTCCCGGCCGGTGCTCACGACGGGCCAGGAGCCGATTGCGATCATTCTCGGCTGCTCCGATGCGCGGGTGCCTGCCGAGATCGTGTTTGACCAGGGCCTGGGCGACCTGTTCGTGATCCGGGTGGCGGGCAATATCGTGGCACCGTCGCAAGTGGGGAGCGTCGAGTTCGCCGCGGCGCGGTTCGGTACCCGCCTGGTCGTGGTGCTGGGGCACACCCAGTGCGGCGCCATAGCCGCTACCATCGAAGAACTGCAGCAGCCCCAGGCCGAACGATCCCAGAACCTTGGCTCCATCGTCGACCGGGTAAGGCCGTCGGTCGAGGCGCTGATGGGCACCGAGCTGCGCGACGATCTCGGCGCTCTCTCCCGCCAGGCGATCCGTCTCAACATCAGGGCATCAGTGGATCACCTGCGCCACGGGTCGCGAGTGCTGGAGCAACTGGGCCAGAAGGACGGCTTGCGGGTCGTTGGAGCAGAGTACGATGTGAGTTCAGGGGCGGTGGAGTTCCTCGACACCCTGGATTGATTCAGGCTTCGCGAGTCTGGACCTGGGTGGCCCCGACCAGCTCGACGAAGCGCGGGTGATCGTGCAGCGGTGCAAGATCCCGCCACGCCTCATGAAGGTGCCAGTGCCAGTTGTCCACGCCCACCCGCAGTGCGTCTTCAAGGTACTGGAGTGCGGCGGACTCGTCGCCCATCAGCGCCGCCACCCTGGCTCGCTGGAAGCGCACGATCCCGAGCTGGTGGGCCGACAGCCCGGCAAGCCAGCGTTCGGCCGCGGCGGTGTCGCCGCGCCGGGCAGCCAGGGCGGCGAGTTGGCCCCGGGTGCGGGCGCGGCCCGGATCGACCTGGTCCCGCCGCCGCAACACCTGCTCGGCGGAATCGCTCTCCCCAAGGCCACTCAGTGCTACGCTGAGCCACGACCAGTGGCTGTCGTTCTCGGGATGCAGCGCCAGCCGCTCATCCAGCCAGTGCCTCGCCTGCTGGTAGCGCTCCTCCGCATTGCCTTCACCATGCATCCGGTACTCCTCGGCGGCTATGACCAGCATGGCACCGAGTGACCAATAGACGTCAGCCTCAAGGCGGCTGGCCTCGGCGAGGACCGAGTCGAGCTCGGCGTTCCGTCCAAGCGACGCAAGGGCGCGCGCCTCGATCACCCAGGTCACCCGCTGGGCAGGGTGCCGGGCCCGCATTTCCCGGGCGAGCGCAAGCTCGGTCTCGTGACGGCCCAGCAAGTGGTTGTTGTAGGCGCGCTGGCTCCAGTAGGCCGGCCAGTCGCGCATGGGGCCGCGGCCAGGGTCCATCGATGCCAGCACCGAGTCGGCTTCGGCTGGACGGTTGAGCTGCTGGAGCCGGTAGGCCGAGTTGTAGGCCGCGTAGGAACCCGGCGCCACGGCAGCAGAGCGCGACAGCTGCCTCAGGGCGAGTGCCATGTCGCCATCGATGACCGCGGCAAGGTAGTCGGCCAGCGATTCATAGTACTCGTTGAGCGCTGAACGCCTGGAAAGTGCCAGCTCAATCAGGGAGTCGGCCGCCACCCAGTCGTTGCCGTTCATGGCCGCGAACGCGGCGAACACGAGTGCGGGCACGAAAGTGGTGTCGCGGGCCCAGGCGTCGAGCATCGTGGCCCGCGCTTCCGGATATTCGTAGCGATTGTAATGGGCGAGGCCCCTGTCAAACGCACGGTAGGCGTCGTACGTCGGCGGCAGGGTTGGGAATCCTTCACGCTCCGCGAGGCGCTCATCGAGGAGCAGCGCCACCGCTCCCATCAGCCGCTGGCGCAGCTCTCCCACAGCCTGGGCCGCGGAGTCACGGGATACGACTACGGGAGCGGGCGCTGCAAGGAGTTCTCCGGTACGAGCGTTCGACACCATTGCCTGGAACCGGAGCGAGTCGCCGGTGCGATAGTAGCTGCCGGAGATTACCAGGCCGGCACCGGTCTCGTTCTCGATGGTGGACAGCAATCCATGGGGTCCGGCAGCGCCGGAGGAGCGTTCATGGAACTCCGCCGCCATCAGCGCAGACTGCCAGGGCACAACGGGCACGATGCCCGCCTCATGCAGTCCCTGGGTGATCCAATCCCCGGCGAGCCGGCCCCAGGCGGAAAGGCTCGAGTCGCCAGTCTCGTCCCGCAGCGGAGTCACCGCCACGAGCCGGGTGGCGTCGGCCGGGACCGGCTCGGGCGAACCACCGCGCGCGAGCAGCCAGCCGGCGGCGCCGGCTAGAAGCAGCAGCGCCGCTACCGCCGGCCACCGGCCAGGGGGCCGGGCGTCGAGCTGGCCGTCGAGTGCGGACACCAGCGCGTCGGCGGACTGGGGCCGCTCGAAGGGGTCGAGCGCCGTGCAGGCGCCTATGAGCGCGAGAAGGCTGCGGGGCACATCGGGACGAAGAGCTTCCAGCGGGGAATCGAGAGAGCGCCTGCCGGTAAGGATCTCGCGTGCAAGCAGGCCCCAGACATAGATGTCCGAGCGATGGTCCACCGGCTCGCCCGCCACCTGCTCGGGCGCCATGTAACCGGGTGTGCCGATGGCGTGCCGGGGATCGGTGGCATGGGAGCGGGACACGTCCGCCTCCAGCTTGGCCACGCCGAAGTCGAGCAGGAAGGCGTGGGACCCGACGCAGAGCACATTTTCCGGCTTGAGGTCCCGGTGGACGACGCCCGCTGCGTGGGCGTGGGCCAGCGCATCGGCGGTGTCGCGCAGGAGTCCTATGGCTTCGCTGAGCGGCAGCCTGCCCTGCTGCTCCAGCCGCTGGCGGAGCGTCTGTCCTCCGACGAAGGGCATGACGTAGTAGAGGAGGCCGTCGGACTCGCCGGAGTCGATCAGCGCGAGAATGTGCGGATGCGAGAGGCGAGCTGCTATCTGTACCTCATCGCGGAAGCGCGCGGTGCCGATGAGTGCCGCCACGCCCGGCTGCAGCACCTTGATCACGACCTTGCGTCCATGCTTGCGCTCGTGGGCCAGGAACACCGCTGCCGTTCCCCCCACGCCCAGGGTCTCCTCCAGCACGAATCGATCGCGGAGCACGGCTGCCGCCCGCTCGCGCAGCGAGCCTGGCCCCGCAACTATTGCAGCTGGCGGACCGGCGGCCACCAGTTCCCGGTCGAGCGGCCCGGGGCTTCGGTGAGCATCGACCATGCGAGCGAGCCGCAGGGCGAGCTCGGCATCCTTCTCCTCGACCCGCGCGATGAACTCATCCAGTCGTGGCTGGGGCAGCTCGACCGCCTCATCAAACAACCGGTTGAGTTCTGCCCATTTCGGATCGACGGTCACGGGTCGGGAGCCCGCGTCGAGAGCTCGGCATGGAGCCAGGCGCGAGCCTTGGCCCAGTCCCGCTGGACTGTGCGGGTGGTGACTTCGAGCGCGGTGGCTATCTCCTCTTCGGACAAGCCGGCGAAGAACCGCATCTCAACCACCTGGGCTAGCCGCTCATCATTGGCGGCGAGCTGAGCCAGCGCGTCGTCGAGTGCGATGAGATCATCCAGTGGCACGTCGAGGCTGGAGACATTGTCTGTAAGGGTGATGTTCACGGCTGCTCCGCCCCGTTTCGTGGCCCTGCGCCTGCGGGCGCTGTCCACCAGGACCTGGCGCATCGCGCGCGCGGCCAGTGCCAGGAAGTGCTGCCGGTCGGCGGGGCGAAGGTCGTGCTCGCCCGCCAGTTTGAGCCACGCCTCGTGCACCAGCGCAGTAGGCTGCAGCGTATGCCCTTCGGCTTCGCGCCTGAGCAAGCGTCCCGCGATGGTGCGCAACTCGGAATAAAGGCGGAGGAACAGCGCCTCGGACTGCGCATCATTCGATGCGCCTTGCGGGGGGGTGGTTGCGGGGCACATGCAGCTTCGGCTCGGTAGCTGGCGTGGGCTCAACCTAGCGCTGCAGGCGCGACTCAGCCAGCCGGAACCGGGATTCACCGGCCGGAGAGCAGGAAATCCGCCGCCGAGTCCCAGAGGCCGGGAATCACGCCTTCCTGGAAGAACCGGCAATGCGCCTCGCCGCGACGTGCCGCCGGTGGCGGACGCAGGCGGCGATGGAAGCCCTGCGCCCTGCCATACCGGCGAAGCAGTGCCTCCACCGCATCGGGCGGTGCGATGGGGTCATCGCTGAACGAGAAGGACAGAATCGGGATCGAGAGGCTGGCGTGTCCCTCCCAGTGCCCGAAGTAGCCGGCGCTGCGAGACCAGCGCGCCAGGTCGCGCGCCACCCCAAAGGGAAGGTCCTCACAGTCGCTGGCCAGCGACAGCGGGAGGGCACCGAGCAGCTGGGTCAGAGCCGGAACACCGGCGTGCCAGAGCACCTGCCGAGTCCAGCGCCGGAGCAGCCCGGCCGGCCGATGACCCACATCCGTGGCACCCACAAACAAGGCACGATCCACCAGCGCCGCGGCGGGCGCGAAGCCCAGCGCCTGGCCGCCGAAAGCATGGCCCACCAGCAACAGCGGCTTGTCACCGGCCCGGGTGCTGCCCCAGGTGAGCATGGCCTGATAGTCCTGCCATGCCCACGCCCGCATCGAGAGCCGACGATCGCGCGCGCCGACCTCGTACTTCGAATTCCCTATCCCGCGCCAGTCCCAAGTGAGCACTTCGAGACCCCGCCGGGCGAGGTAGCGGGCGAATGGCCAGTACGTGCACTGCCGGAACCACGCCCCCGGTGCG
The DNA here is from genome assembly GCA_946479805.1 of uncultured Gemmatimonadota bacterium. The sequence goes on from CAMLHP010000085.1 coordinate 6,497, forward strand.
ATGAGCACGACTCCGCTGGACGGCCCACCGGGCAGGTAGCGGGTGGCGGCAAGGGGGAAGCCGTCGCTGGCCACTATGGTCGTGGGCACCATGGAGCCTCCCGCAACGAAATCAGCTGTGAGCTGCTCCATGGTTCTGGCCTCCGCGCGGATTATGCTGCGGCCCTACTGCCTGTGGTACGCGAGCCCTGCCTCCTGGGCCTGGCCAATGGCGACCACCATCGCTGGCACCAGCGTGACGCCGGGCAGGATGTTCGCCTTCATGTCGGCGTAGACTGCCTGGGGGTCGAGGCCCCGCTTCCCGGCCACCATGCCCGACAGAATGGTGAGCGCATTGTTGCAGATGATGAACGTCGCGCCCCGCTTCTGCTGCGCCTCGATGCTTGCCTGCGGAAACTCCGAGCCGAGAATCACTGGTGCGGTGCGCCACGGATTGGCGGTGTAGGGGCTGCCGGCTGCGTTCTTCTCGCCCAGGAAGTCGCCGAGCTCGTACTTGGCCCACATGGCATCGGTGAGCCCATGGAAGGTGGTGAAGCCGTAGAACGTCACCACGCCGTCGATCTCGGAATCCTGGTTGCCGATCTGGTTGTGGCCGTCGTAGTAGTTGAGGAGGTGGATGAGCGGGATGCCGCCGTTGGGAGCCGGCGAATCGAACAGCTGGCGGTGCTTGCCGTTCACATCCTTCAGCCAGTCGGCTTCCGCCGAGGCCATATGGATGCCAGTCTCCTCGGCCTCGAGGCGGCCCGCCTGGATGGAGCCGGCCACACCGGCGGCGAGCGCCGCGATGGCCACTGCAACGGGGAGGATCGAGGAGCGATGCTGCGACTTTGTCATCTCTGCGTCCTGGTTGGAGGTTGGCCCCCATGGGCGGGGCTGCCAGGAGATGCGCAGGGTGGGGTCGGAACCCGACATGGAGGACTCCGGCCTTGCCAGCCCAGACGTCCTGTTCAGGCGAGCGTCTCCCCGGAACAGGTACCATCTTCGGCGCCATGACCAGTGCCCCACGCTATAGCGTGGGGCGCTTCGCACGACGAGGCTGGCTCTTGCTGGTCAAGACGCTGTAGAGGCCGGCTGCTTCAGCGGCACGCACCGGGCGTAGCAGGCGGTACGGGAAGGCTGCACGCTTGCATGGCAACTTTTTACAGCAGCGCTGCACCGAGTAGCTTGGTTCGGTGAGCGAGCCGAAGGTCACCAGGCCAGGAGGCCAACCTCGTCGAGGGAGACGGCCACCAGTACCAGGGCGGGCAGGCTGGGAGTGCGCCGGAAGGCGAGCGCGGCCTCGCGTACCGCCGGTGATGGTTCCTGGCCGCGTTCCCTGCGGGTGGCGCGCTGGGCACGGCCCATCTCCCGGAACACAAGCTTCATGGCGCGCAGCTCTCGCGGACTTTCGGTGGCGAAGGGAGTTGGCTTGCGGCGCGGGCTCTTCCGTCCAGCTGGCCCGGCGAGCGAAGCTGCCGCCGCGGCCACACGATCACGGACCCGGTCGATGATGGGGCTAGGACTGGTCATGCAAACCTGCCTGGTGACGAGAAGGAGAGCCGAGCGAGTGTCCGCTGACTCCCGCCTCAAAGATAGCCGCATGTGCCTCGACACGATGCCCGATTTTCGGGCCAGTGTCGAATGAAGGCGTTGTGGGGGGAGTCGTCTTCCGCTGCCTGGCACGGCGCACTGGACAGCTATGCTGGCGTGGTAGCGCGGCAGGGCGTTGCGAAGCTCGCGGAACTGGACGATTGGTACAGGGGACTCCTGCCGGGCCTGATCACTGGTCGCAAGCCGCCGCATTTAGTGCTGGAAGAACTGGTGCGACTCACGGAGTGGAAGATGGCGCGGGGAGTATGGCGGGCCCGGAACCTGGCCTTGGTGAAGGGCAATGCTCCCGCTGAAGTGGTGGAAGCCAGCGCCGCAGCAATCGCGGCCGTACCCCATCCCACCGCGCCGATCTCGGCGCTGGTGAAGCTTGCAGGCGTCGGTCCGGCCACGGCATCTGGCGTGCTCGCCGCACACTCGCCCGCCATCTATCCCTTTTTCGACGAGCTGGTGGCGGCACAAGTCCCCGGTCTTGGGGCCGTGGCCTGGACCCTGGGTTATTACGTCCGCTATGCCGAAGCGCTCCGGAACCGTGCGGGACAGCTCTCCGGTGGCTGGACGCCGGCGATGGTTGAACGGGCGCTCTGGGCCCACGCTGGGGGCAAGCTGGGCGCCTGAGTCTGGCGGACCCCTCTGCAGTATCAGCCTGCCAATATCAGCCGTTGCAGTGAAGCACGGCGCACCTGTGGCGATGCGTCGGCGGCTGATGCAGTATTCCGTGGCGCAGGCGACCTTGCCCGAACCCCGGAGGCTGCATGGCATACGTGGACGGTTTCGTGATCGTGGTCCAGAAGCGGAGGCTCGACGCCTACCGCCGCATGGCCCGAAAAGGCGCCGACGTCTGGATGGATCATGGCGCACTGGAGTACGTGGAATGCGTGGGCGATGACCTGAAGGCCAGCGGCATGGGCATCACCTTTCCAAAGATGCTCAAGGCGAAGCGCGGCGAGACCATCATCTTTTCATGGATCTATTACAGGTCGAAAGCCCATCGCGACCAGGTCAACAAGCGGGTGATGAAGGACCCACGCATGGACAAGATGATGGCGGAAGCGGAGTCCATGCCGTTTGACATGAAGCGGTTTCTCTACGGCGGGTTCAAGGTGATCGTGGAAGCATGAGAGACGGACAGACGGATAGACGGATGGGTGCACCAGCGGTCGCCGGTGCACCCATCCGTCTGTT
>CAMLHP010000086.1 GCA_946479805.1 uncultured Gemmatimonadota bacterium
TTCCGGTTACTGAACACGCATATATCCGCCGCAATCTCCAGCGATCGCTGCACGATGTCCCGCGCGCTGCGGTCGGGCCGGTCCAGCTGTGCCCGCGCCGCCGCCAGCGCGAAATTGCCGCCGGAACCTATTGCCACGATCCCGTCGTCGGCCTCGATCAGCTCGCCCCCGCCGCTGAGCAGGAAGCTGTGCTCGGTGTCGGCCGCCACCAGCAGCGCGTCCAGCCTCCTCAGCACCCGGTCGCTCCGCCAGTCCTTGGCCAGTTCCACCGCTGCCCTCGGAAGGTTTCCGGGATAACGCTCCAGCTTCTCCTCGAACTTCTCGAACAGCGTCAGCGCATCGGCCACCGACCCGGCGAAGCCGGCCAGCACCTTGCCGCCCTTGAGCGCCCGGACCTTCACCGAGGTGGACTTCATCACCGTGTCGTTGATGGTCACCTGGCCGTCGCCACCCAGCGCCAGCTTTCCGTTCTTGCGGACGGCGAGGATGGTGGTGCCTCTGAAAAGTGGCATAGGGCTTAGGGCTTAGGGCTTAGGGATCAGGGCGTGTTAACTGGGGCTTGGGGCGTAAGGCCATATGCCCTATGCCCTATGCCCTACGCCCGTGGGTGCGCCTGCTGATAAACCTTCTTCAGCCGCTCCACGCTGGTATGGGTGTACACCTGCGTGGTGCTGAGCGACGCATGGCCCAGCAGCTCCTGCACCGCGCGAAGGTCGGCGCCGGCATCGAGCATGTGGGTGGCGAACGTGTGCCGCAACGAATGAACGTGAGCTCCGTCGGCGGAGATGCCGTCAAACAGCCGGTGCATCGCCCGCTGGATGCTCCGCGCCGCCAGCCGCCTGCCGCGTCGGCTCACGAACACCGCCCGCCGGTCGGCGCCGGGCTTCATTGCCGGCTCTTCCCTCTGCGCGTAGTAGCGCCTGATCGCACGTGAGGCGCGTGATCCAAGCGGCACTATCCGCTCCTTCCGCCCCTTGCCCATTACCCGCACCTGGTCCGACAGAAGGTCCACCGAACCCAGGTCGAGTCCGGCCAGTTCGGAAAGTCGCATCCCGGTCGAGTAGAACAGTTCCAGCATCGCGAGGTCCCGCACCGCCTCGAAGTCGCCGCCTTCGGCCCGCGCCTCGGCCTGGGCGAACAGATCCTCGGTCGCGCCCCGCTCCAGCCAGACGGGCAGGCGCTTCTCCAGCTTCGGCACCTTGGCGGCGCGCGCAGCGGCGTTGGGAATGTCATGATGCTCGGCGGCCCAGCGATAGAAGCTCCGCACCGCGCTCAGTGCCCGCGCCGCGGACCTCCGCGAAAGCCCCTTCCGCGAGAGCTCGCCCAGGAATCCACGCACCCCCTGGCGATCCACCGACGCCCAGGCCCACTGGCCGTAATGCCGGCCGCAGAAATCACTGAACGCCTCGAGGTCCCGGCGATACGCCTTGACCGTGTGCGGGCTCTGCTGCCGCTCCTTCTCCAGATGGAGCAGGAACTCCTGCAGCAGGTCCTCCCGCGCGTCGCTCACAGCGCCTCCATCCACTCGGCCATGTCCGCCAGAGCCCGCTCCGCGATCCGTTCGCGCTTCGCCTGCTTGCCCTTCGCCCCTGACCCCTGACCCCTGACCCCCGGTCCCCTGGCTGCCGGGCTTTCGATGAGGCCAAAGTTCGCATTCATCGGCTGGAAGTGCTCGGGGTCCGCTTCCTGAAGGTAGCGGTACAGCCCTCCCAGCATGGTGGTGGGAGGCGGAACCAGGGCCCGCTCACCCCCGAGCCTCCGCGCCAGGTTGATGCCAGCCAGGAGTCCCGTCCCCAGCGACTCGGTGTATCCCTCGACTCCGGTCAGCTGCCCCGCAAAGAACAGTGTGTCGTTGTCCTTCGCTGTGAGCGCGGGACCCAGCGTGGCCGGTGCGTTGAGGTAGGCGTTGCGGTGGATGCTGCCGTAGCGGAGGAACTCGGCGTCGCCCAGCCCCGGGATCATGCTGAATACCCGCTTCTGCTCCGGGATCCGAAGCCGGGTCTGGAATCCCACGAGGTTCCACATCTGCCCCGCCCTGTCCTCGCGGCGAAGCTGCACCACAGCGTGCGGCTCGCGCCCTGAGCGCGGGTCGGGAAGCCCCACCGGCTTCATGGGACCGAAGCGGGGAGTCTCCCGGCCCCGGCGCGCCATCTCCTCGATCGGCATGCACCCCTCGAAGTACGGCACCTCGTCGAATTCATGCGCGGTGAACTGGTCCGCCGCCGACAGCGCATCGATGAACTGCTCGTATGCCGCCGCGTCGAACGGACAGTTGAGGTAGTCGTCCCCGCCGCCCTTCCCGTAACGGGAGAGTGCATAGACCTGCGAACGGTCGAGAGACTCGGCCGAGACTATGGGAGCGATGGCGTCGTAGAATGCTAGTGCCGCCGTGCCCAGCCGCGCGGTAATGGCGGCTGCGAGCCGGTCGGAAGTGAGGGGACCGGTGGCGATGATCCCCGCGTCGGGCAGCTCGGTGGCCTCCTCGCGCACAAGCGTGATCCGGGGATGCGATTGGATCCGCTCCTCAACCAGCTTGGCGAAAACCTCGCGGTCCACCGCCAGCGCCGTGCCACCCGGCACTCGCGCCTCGTCAGCGCAGGGAAGGAGCATGCTGCCCAGAAGACGGAGCTCGGCCTTGAGCAGGCCGTGCGCGGTGGAGGTTTCCACCGACTTGAAGGTGTTGCTGCACACCAGCTCGGCGAGCCGCCCCGTCTGGTGCGCTGCCGTGCCCGTCACCGGGCGCATCTCGTGCAGCGTCACTTCCACGCCGCGTTCGGCCAGCGCCCACGCGGCCTCGCTCCCCGCCAGGCCGCCGCCGATGACTGCCGCCTTCACGCCAGCGACGCCTCCTCCGGCTCGGCCACGAGGATCTTGTTGCCGCACTTCATGCAGGTAAGCGTCTCGCCGTCGGCCTTGGTCTTCTTCCTTTCCATCCCCTCCCAGCCGCACTCGGGGCAAGTCTCCGCCACTGGCTTGTTCCAGGTGGAGAAGTCGCACTTGGGGTAGTTCATGCAGCCCCAGAAGCTCTTGCCCCGCTTGGTGCGGCGCTCGGCGAGGTCGCCACCATCCTTGGGACACTTGATGCCCAGCGGAATACTGCGGGTGCCCTTGCACTCGGGATAGCGGGTGCACGCCAGGAACTCGCCGAACCGCCCGGTCTTGATGACCATGGGCGCCCCGCAGAGGTGGCACTTCTCGTCGGAAGGACGGTCCGGCACCTTGTCCTTCCGCAGCGACTTCACGTAGTCGCAGGTCTCCTTGTAGTTGACGCATGCGAGGAATGGTCCGAAGCGCCCCGTCCGAAGCTCGATCCTCGAGCCGCACTTGGGGCACTTCTCCTCGGCCAGCTTGGCCGGATCCAGCCCGTGCGCCTGCGCCACCAGCGAGGTGAGGTCCACCGCCTCGAGCGACTTCATGAATGGCCCGTAGAAGTCGCGGAGCACCTCCTGCCAGTCCCTGCCCTCGTCCTCGATCTGGTCCAGCTCCTCCTCCATCCGCGACGTGAACTCCACGTTGAAGATGTCGGGGAACTCCTTGACCATCATCTGCTCGACCGTCTCGCCCAGGTCGGTGGGATGGAACCGGCGCTGCTCCAGTCTGGCATACTCGCGGGCGGTGAGCGTCGACACGATGGCGCTGTAGGTGGACGGTCGTCCGATGCCCAGCTTCTCGAGCTCCTTGACCAGGCTCGCCTCCGAGAACCGGGGCGGCGGCTCGGTGAAGTGCTGCGACGGCACGATCTCTAGCACCGTCACCTCATCGCCCTTCTTGAGCGGCGGGATGGGCGGGAGGTCGTCCACCGACTTCCCTTCCTCTGCCTCGCGGCCCTCGAGGTACACCGCGTGGTAGCCGTCGAACACCAGCACCGAGCCGGTGGCCCGGAACAGGTAGTCGCCCAGCTCGAAATCAACGATGGTCATGTCGTAGACCGCCGGCATCATCTGCGACGCGACGAACCGCTGCCAGATCAGCTGGTAGAGCCGGAACTGGTCGGGCTCGAGGAACCGCTCCACCGCTTCCGGCCGCCGGGTCACCTCGGTAGGGCGGATCGCTTCGTGGGCGTCCTGCACCCGGGCATTCTTGCGGGTGCTGTAGGCATTGGGCGTCTCCGGCAGGTACTCCCTGCTGTATTGCTTCCCGATATAATCCCGGACCGATGCGATGGCCTGGTCCGACACCCGGACCGAGTCGGTTCGCATGTACGTGATGAGGCCGGTGGGCCCGTCCTCGCCGATGTCCGAGCCTTCATAGAGCGCCTGCGCCGCGCGCATGGTGCGCCGGCTGGAGAAGCCCAGCTTCTTGGCGGCTTCCTGCTGCAGCGTGCTGGTGGTGAATGGCGCACCGGGACGCTTGCGCCGCTGCTTCTTCTCGACGCTGCTGACGATGAACGGCTTGCCTGACACCGCGTCCACCACGGCACGCGCCGCCTTCTCGTTGGGAAGCTCCGGCTTGTGGCCCTTGATCTTGTGAAGCGATGCCTCGAACTGCTGGCCGCCCTTCTCGCACTCCGCCTCGATGGTCCAGTACTCCTGCGGCTTGAATGCGCGGATCTCGCGCTCGCGCTCCACGATGAGTCTCAGCGCAACGGTCTGGACCCGTCCGGCCGACAGGCCGGTCTTGATCGTCTTCCAGAGGATGGGGCTCGCCTTGTAGCCCACGATCCGGTCGAGGATGCGGCGGGCCTGCTGGGCATCAACCTTGTTCTGGTCGATGTCGCCAGGAGCTTTCAGCGCTTCCTGGATCGCGTCCTTGGTGATCTCGTGGAACAGGATCCGTCGGAGCGGGACTTCGTCGTTCAGCTGGCTGGCCACATGCCATGCGATCGCCTCGCCCTCGCGGTCGGGGTCGGTGGCGAGCAGCACTTCGCGCGCACCCCTGGCCGCCTGCTTGATCTCGGAAAGGGTCTTGGTCTTGCCCTTTATGGTCACATACTCGGGCGTGAACGTCTCACCCTGGTCGTCGATCTCGACGCCCAGCTTCCGGGTCGGCAGGTCGCGCAAGTGACCGACGGTGGCCTTCACCGAGTAGCCACGACCCAGGTACTTGCCGATGGTCCGCGCCTTGGTGGGCGACTCGACGATGACGAGCGCGCCGCCGCTGCGGCCGTTCGTCGTCTCCTTGGCCGCCTTGACCTTCTTCGCCGTCTTGGCCGGCTTCGCAGCCTTGGCGGTCTTGGCCGTCTTGGCCGTCTTGGCCGTCTTGGCCGTCCTGGCCGTCCTGGCCGTCTTGGCCGTCTTGGCGGGTTTGGCCGTCTTGGCGGGCTTGGCCGTCTTGGTCGCCGAGCCGCCGAGCCGCCGAGTCGCAGTGGCTGTCGCCTTCGTTGTGGTCTTCTTTTCTCTTGCCATGAAAACAATCTGGCCCTCGCGGGCCGGTGGTGGTACAAGAAATCGGGGTAGCAAGAAAACGCGCTCAGGAAGCGGCGCGCAAGCCACCCATTGCTAACCTATTGTGTCACAACGACATACCATCCAAGATCTGGGCCACCGCATCCTCGGGACTCCCCTCGTTGTCCACCACGAGGTCCGCCTGGAGGTAGAACCCTTCCCGCCGGTCGAGCAGCTCCCCCATTCGCCCCAGGGGATCATTCCCCAGAACCGGCCGCCCTGCCGTCTGTCCGTCCATCCGTCTATCCGTCTGCCCAGTTATCCGTCCAGCGGCTGTCCCTTCCTTCACTCTGAGATAGATAATGAAAGCAAGTTCCCGAACCTGCCCCAGCGCCCCCGGAATCGCGGCCCAGCCACCCCCCGGCGCAATCACCGAAACCGGCCCCCGGAGCGCCTGGTCCATGTGCTCCAGCTCCAGCCTGCGGAACTCGGCCTCCCCGCGCGCCTTCCACAGTTCCGGCACGCTGACCCCCTCGGCCGCCGAGATAGTCTCGTCCAGGTCAACAAACCCGAGGCCGAGGTGTTCCGCCAACAGCCGGCCCACGGTGCTCTTGCCGCTCGCAGGCAGTCCCACCAGTACCAGGTGCCGCCTCACTCCGGATCGCTCTCGCTGGAATCAGGAGAGGCATGCTCTGCCTCGCGCCAGCGGGCGCCGAGGCTGGTGAGATAGCCGGCCACGTTGCGCTGCATCTCCCCCAGCGAGTCGCCCCCGAACTTCTCCAGCATCGCATCTGCCAGCACCAGCGCCACCACCGCTTCGGCGATGACGCCCGCTGCCGGCACCGCCGTCACGTCGGATCTCTCGCTCTGCGCATTGGCTGGCTCACCGGTGCGGAGGTCGACGGTACGGAGCGGCGACATGAGCGTCGAGATCGGCTTCATTGCGATGCGGCAAACCAGCGGCTCGCCGGTGGTGATGCCGCCCTCGAGTCCGCCAGCTCGGTTGGTGGGCCGGCGGAAGCCGCCCCGCCGGTCACCCGCCCCGACCCGCGGGTCCCGCTCGATGGCATCGTGCACTTCAGAGCCGAGCCGCCGAGCCGCCGAGACGCCGAGTCCTATCTCCACCGCCTTGATGGCAGGAATTGCCATCAGCATTCCGGCGAGGCGGCCATCCAGCTTCCGGTCCCAGCTCACGTGGCTTCCCAGTCCCACCGGCAGCCCGCGGGCGACCACTTCGACCTCCCCGCCCAGCGTATCGCCAGCCGACTTGGCAGCGTCGATCCGCGCCATCATTTCGCGGACCGCATCGTCATCCAGGCACCGCACTGGTGACTGGTCGGACGCAGCATTCAGCGGAGACGGGAGCGGATCGGGCCGGGTGGCCATCACGCCGCCCAGCGACACTACATGGCTCCCGATTTCGATTCCGAACTCCTCCAAAAGCCGCCGCGCAATCGCGCCCGCGGCGACCCGGGCCGCTGTTTCGCGCGCGCTGGCGCGCTCGAGGATGTCGCGCGCGTCGATGCGGTCGTACTTGAGCACTCCCGCAAGGTCCGCGTGCCCTGGCCTTGGCCGTGCCACTCGCCGGCGGCGAATCTCGCCCTGATGGCTGGTGGCCTCGTGGGCCATCACGTCCTCCCAGTTGGCCCAGTCGCGATTGGAAATCAGCAGCGCAACGGGCGAGCCCAGCGTCTCGCCGGCGCGCACCCCGGCGAGCCACTCGATTGCGTCGCTCTCGATCTTCATTCGGGCGCCCCTGCCGTGGCCCTGCATCCGTCGGCCCAGCTCGTGATTGACCGAGGTGGCGTCGAGCGCCAGGCCGGCCGGCAGCCCCTCGACAACGGCCACCAGGCCCCTGCCGTGCGACTCTCCCGCAGTTGTGAAACGGAGGTGGGTCATGGCGGTCCGTGCCTCCCGAAACGCGCACGGGCCCGGCATCTCTGCCGGGCCCGTGGCGGGACTCACTCAACTCATGGGGTCACGGCGTCTCGACGCCGTCATCCACGATTCGCGGCGTGACCAAGATAACGAGGTCGCGGCGATTCTCCTCATCGGAGCTGAAGCTGAACAGCTTGCCCACCAGCGGCAGCCCCGAAAGGAGCGGGATGCCCGACCGCGTGCGGGTGACCGAGGTGACGGTCAGGCCGCCGATGACACTGGTCTCGCCGTCGTTGACCAGGAGCTGGTTGGTGGCCTTCTGCTTCTGGATCGAGAAGCCGAGGTCCGCGGCCGCGAGCGGCACGACGTTGGAGCGCTCGGTCTCGAGCTGCATCAGGATCTGGCGGTTGTTGGTGACATGCGGCGTCACGGTGAGACGGATACCGGTCTCCTTGAACTGCACCGTGGACCGCGCCGCGCCGCCACCCGACTGCGAGCTGGCGTCAACCACGCGGAGCGGAATCTCGTCGCCCACGAGGATGTCGGCCTTCTGGTTGTCGAGCGTGGTGATGAGCGGCTCGGCCTGCACGTCCGAGAGCTCCACCCGCTCCAGCGCGCTCAGGAATGACGTGAGCGAGAAGCCGCCGATTGCGGTCGAGAAGACCAGGTCCAGCGCCGAACCGGCAATGTTGGCGTCGGCATTGGCGATGGCCGAGAGCGAGTTGCCGCCCAGGTTGATGATGTTGGATTCCTCGTCAAAGAACCCACCCGTGCCGTCGCTCCGCTGCACCAGCTTGTTGAAGAACTGGTTCTGGCCGCCGAGGTCGTACTTGACCCCCAGCTGCTCGAGGTTCCGCCGGTCCACGAAGATGATCTTGGCCTGGATCGACACCTGCGCGGTGCGGGTATCGAGGCCGCGCACGAAGTCGGCCACGCCCGGGAGGCGCGAGTGGGTGTCGGTGATGATGAGCGCATTGGAGCTCGACGCCGCGGCCACCCGGCCCCGGTCCTTGGTCAGCACGCTCTCGACCACCTTCACCATCGAGTCCGCCTGCTTGTAGTTGAGGCGAACAACGGTGGTCTCCAGCGGCTCGAGCGAGTCGAGCGCGGCCAGCGTCTCGGGCTTGTCTACCCGGATGATCCCGCCCGTCATTTCCTGGGCGGTGAGGCCCTGGGTGGCGAGCACCGCGGCAAATGCCTCTGGCCACGGCTGGTTCTTGATCTCGGCCGAGACTTCACCGGTGATGCCCTTGCCGAGAACGATGTTCCGGCCGCTGAAGGCGGCGAAACCCGCCACTACGTCGGCGATGTTGGCGCGGTCCCAGCTCACGGTGATGCGCGGCTCCTGGCTCTGCTGGCTCACCGGACGCGCGGTAGTGTTGGAAGGCAAGCGCACCTGTGGTGCCGGCAGTTCCTCCGGCACCTGCGCCACGGCAACCGCCCGCACCGGGCTGTCCACCGGGCGCTCGGCCAGCGGCAGTGCAGCCGGCGTCATGGAGGACCAGCTGAGGAACGTGCGGGGCGAGTCGAAGCTCACCTTCACCGCTCCCTCCTCACGCACCACCTGATAGTCCATCAGCGCGTCCAGCTCCAGCACCACGCGGACCACGCCGGCCTGGAACTGTCCATAGCGGAGGTCGCGGACGCCGGCGCGGTTGACGCCGTCGTAAGTGGCGGCAGGCGCGGAGAGCGTGGCACCCGAAATGTCGAGCACCAGCCGGTCCGGGCTGCGGAGAACGAAGTCCCGGATCTCGCCGGCACCCTGGACGCCCACCACCAGTTCGGCCTTGCCGGCCGACGGCTGGAGCGTCACCGCTGTCACCTGGCCGCCCTGGGCGGCCAGCTGGGCCGGCATCGCGACGACGAGCGCCACGGCAGCCACGATCATGCTTCGAATCAGCGCCTTCATGGCGTCACGTCCTCCTGCTTCCGCAGGGAGA
>CAMLHP010000087.1 GCA_946479805.1 uncultured Gemmatimonadota bacterium
CGTCGCCAGCTAAAGCGGGAGATCGGGCTTCCGGTGAAGCTGGAGGTCCATGCGAAATACTTTTTGCTCAACAAGAATCCGTATAGGCAGTTCGGCATCGCGGACGCTGATCGCATTCGCGTGATATCAGCCTTCTGCGACCTTATCTCGTCTCTTGAGTTGAAGTTTGTGAATGCTGTGATAGTGAAGCCAAGAATTCTAAGGCAGGACTACAACGTGCTGGACTGGGCGTTGAGGATGAGCATCCAACGCATCGAGAACGACCTCGATCCTGGTCGTAATCCCACTGCTCGCTTCTTGATGATCAGTGATGAAGGACGGGTCGCGAAGATGCGGGCAACTGCCAGGCGAATGCAGAGGGTCAACTTCATTCCGTCCAAGTTCGGCGCAGGCGCGTACCGCAAAGAGATACAGTCGCTGATTGAGGACCCCCTACCGAAGGACTCAAGGGATTCCTACTTCATTCAGCTGTGTGATCTGGTGGCGTTTGTGGTCTACTCGCACTGCCTGACTGCGACCGGGGTTGCAGCGTTCTCCAATCGGCTCGCTGCACTGATTACACCGGCTCAGGTGACGGCTTGGATGGATCAACTGAAGCCCAGCTTTAACGTGCTGGCATCGGCATCCGATCCATACGGAATCGTGGTTCATCCAGGAAAATGAAACGGGCGGCCGAAGGCCGCCCGGATCCACCACCTACGGCGCATTCGCGCTTTCAGTGGTTCGCCTTTGAAGGTAGGGCAGATGCCCTGAATTGTAAAGTGGGCATCGTGACAAGCGAAGCACGCTCACGTACGACTCGCCTCCGGCCGCATCCTTGACCCCCACTTGACCCCGCTCCCCCACTCTGGATCTGCCATCAAGCCACGATCCGACCTGGGAGCGCCACATGTTCCGCCCCGACCCTCGCCGCACATTGCCCTTCGTCCTGCTCTGTCTGGTCTCCTGCGGGATCGATAGTTCCATAGGGCCGATTCTCACCTGGGACCTCGATCCGCTTGAGACCACCGTCGAGTTCAGTGCCGAAACCACCGGCCCTGGAGCGGATCGGTTCGTTTACCTTCTCGCACCGGCAGAGAACCGGACTCTGCTCCTGCCCGACTCGGTCGTGGAGGGCGTCGGCCAGGGGGCCGGGATCGCCGAGCTCATCGGCATTCCATCCCATTGCGAGGCCGGCCGGAACCCTGTGGAGTACGTCAGGGTCCCTGGCGTTGTGACCAAGGTGCGGTTCAGCGTCCGGTGCGATGCCCCCGGGCCGCTGCCAGTCGCCGCCGTGACGAAGCCGGCATGGTTGAATGCCATTCTGGGAGTCGACGAAGCGGGCGCCAGCGCCCGCCTGCTCGATTTCGGGGAGAGCCCCGCCTGGTCGAACGATGGGACACGCCTGGCGTTCCTCAAGCTCGAACCCAGCGGCACCAGCCACCTGCAGCTTTTCGATCCGGCCACGGGCACTTCGAGCGTAATAGGCGTCCGGATCCATCCATTCAGCAGAACGGTCGCGTGGGACAATGCTGACCGGACTATCGCGCACGGCGACGGGTATGGGACGATCCGGATTCAGCCGGTGGACGGCGGGCTGCCTATGCGCCTATCGCCCGGCCTGGGCAGCATCACCGACTTTGCGTGGTCACCCGGAGGAGACTCGCTAGTTGTGGCCGGCGAATTCGGGGTTGCGCTGATCGCAGCCAACACCGGCTCCAGCCCAGCACTGATCGAAGGCGACGCCCCGGCTCGCAATGCGAAGTGGTCGCCCGGTGGCGGTGCCATCACGTACATCGACAGCAACACTGGCTCCCTGTTCATCGCGCGCACCGACGGCTCTGCGCCGAAGCTGCTGGCTGCCAGCGTGTATGCCTACGCCTGGTCGCCCGACGGGTCGCGGCTCGCCTACCAGAATGGTGCAGGCGTTACGCATGTCGTATCACCTGACGGCAGCGCACCAGGCATGGTGTTCAGTATTTCGGGTCAACCTTCCTGGACTCGCGATGGTCGCCTTAGGGTGGTGGGCGACGCCATCCATACCATCCCGCTCGATGGCGGCCCGATGATCAGCACGGGAGCAGGCTCGATGCTCACCCTGCTGCGCTCCGAGTCGGAGTGGAGATGACGCGCATGTTACGGCCGTCCGCTCCGCCTTTCTGGGGGATGATGATTCACCTGTTTGCCGATCCGGCGCTTCGCGAGGCTACTCAGTCTGGCCGTAGCACCAACGGCGTAACTCCCTTCTCACTTCTCACTGTCTTGGCGGTTCACGTCCCCTCCCCTCCATCCAGTATCACAAACTCCGCATCATCCGTCCCCACCTCCGCCAGCCACTTGATCAGCTCCGGCATCCGGTCCGGCGCCAGCACCCCCCGCGCCCCCGAGAATCTCCGCGTGAACCGGAACTCCCTGCCTTCCTGGGCATAGCTCACCATGTAGTTCCCGAACGGGCCCGTCGCCGACACGTTCTTCGGCAGCCGAGCAGTCCACCCCACCGGCAGCTGCAGCCGGTACTCCTGCACCAGCAGGTCGTCACCCGTCACCTGCGTCACGTCGATCGGGAATCGCCGCGCCGGAAGTTCCGACAGCGCCGTCGCCACGTTGCCCAGCGCGCCCATGTTGCCGAACGGCAGTTCCAGGATCCTGAGCCCACCCATCTCCCGGAGACCCTGCCCGTTCACGATCTTCACCCGCACCTTGGGCGCCACCGCCAGGTTCTTCCCGTTGGTCACCGTCAGGCTGTCCGCAGCCGCGTCGGGAAAGAACCCGCGCGCCAGCTGCTTGGCGAACAGCTCCGCCGCCGCCGAGTCCATCGGGTTCTCCAGCACGCTCCGCAACTCGTACTGCATGGCACCGGTGTGCAGCTCCTCGAACCACCCTGTCACCTTCCCGTCTTCGCCCAGCGTCCCCGTCAGGCGGAAGGCCGTCTTGTTGTCCTCGATAGCGCTCTCGGGCAGCGTCACCACTTCCGATGCATCTTCGCCCAGCACCACCAGCCCGAACTCCCCCTCCTCGCCCGGCGGCAGTTCCCCGTAGGGCGTCAGCGACGAGGTCAGGTCGGTGAAGTGATACCCGCCGTCCACCCGCACCGCCGCGATCGCGTGGTTCAGCTGCGACAGCGACGGCTGGCTCCGCTCCACACCCCCGAAGGCGTTGAGCAGCACCGGCCACGCGTCCATCCCCATGTGCCGGAGCGCCGCCACGAACAGCGTCGCCTTGTCCTTGCAGTCGCCATACCCCGTCCGCAGCACTTCCTCCGGCGTTCTCGGCTGGTACCCTCCCATGCCCAGCGCGATCGACACGTAGCGGATGTCCTGCGCCACCCACCGGTGGATCCGGCGAATCGAGTCCACCCGGGTGGTGGCGCCGTCCACCAGTTTCGCGACCGTATCCTCCAGCGCCGGCGTGAGCTGGTAGCGGCCCCGCGCATTCTCGGAGTACCACGACGCGATGTAGTCCCACTCCATTGGCGACGAAACCGACACGAACTGGTAGATGCCGTTGGAATCGGCGGCATACGGCTCGGATTCGATCCGGGGAATGTCCTGCCGGGCCCAGGTGTGCACCGTGCGCCCGCCGCTGGTGGCCGTCACCCGCTGGAAGTCGAGGTTGGTTTCCTTGATCCGGAGCTTCACGTCGCTCGGCACATCCACGATGAGCCGAGAGCGCAGCACCGGGTTGCCGGTGGTGATCCGCCAAGACTGCTGGAAGTCTCCCGGCAGGTAAGGCGAGAGTTCCTCGGTGGTGTAGCTCCAGTCCACGATGGTGCCCGGGGCCACGCCCGAAATCGACAGCCGCTTCACCTTGCGGTCCACGAACACCGGGTTGCCCAGCTGTGCCGGCACGTCCGATTCCTGCTCGAATGTCGGCTTGGCGCTGATCACGGTGCCGTCCGGCCGCACCACCCGGATCCAGTTGACCGTCATTCGCTCATGGCCGGGCGCATAGGAGAAGCTGAATTCCTGGAAGTTATCCACTGCCTCGGGCCGGAGGATCTGCACGATCTGCCGGAAAGTCCTCCGCCCCCGCCCGTCGGCCTCGAAGCTCACCACCCCGTCGTCCAGCAGCAGCGCCGTCAGGTCCTGGGGATGGTCCGCCGGATCCACCGCCAGCCGGTAGATCGTGTCGGCGTTGACCGACGGATCCCCCTCGGGCGTAATGTGCGGTGCCTGGGCCTGTAGCGCCGAGGCGACAGCGAGGAAGGCAAGAACCAGCAACGAGCGGGTCATCCGTCGCTCCAGGCGAGAGGATAACGGCGCCACAACGTGGCGCCGGGTGCAGGGGATTGCGTGAGATTGGGGCCAACCGGAAGGAGTTGCAAGTGCAGGGCCGGGCGCTATGTTCGCTGCGTCCCCGATACCAGGGAGAACCCGCTTATGAAGCGCCGGGCGATCGTAATTACTGCGGCCGCGGCTCTGGCACTGGTGCCGGCCGTCCTCTTGCTGGCCCAGCTGGGCGGCGCCCGCTGGCTGGCGGTGCCGCTGTCGGAAGACCCCGGCATTTCCTGGATGGTGCTGACGGACTCACCGGACTACCGGGTGCTTCGGGATTTCGCCCAGCCCGGCGCGACCCGCCGGATGCACCATCACGCCGATGCCTCCTGGCACACCCTCACGTTGACGACGGGAAGGCTCACGCTCACCGTCGAGGGTGAACCACCCGTGGAGGTGTCACCGGGCCAGCCGCTGGCCCTCAAGGGCGGGGTGATGCACAGTTTCACCAACCCGGGCGCCGAAGTCGCCACGCTGGTGGAGGTGTTCGGTAAGACGAAGCCCGGTGATCAGCCTCGACTTCCTTGACTTCCCCGATGCGACATAATGGAATCCCCGCCGCCCTCGCCCTCGGCGCCCTCGTCTTCCTGCTCCACCTCGCCGTCAACCTCGTCACCCCCTACGGCTTCCACCGCGACGAATTCCTCTATCTCGCCATGGCCCAGCACCTCCAGCTCTGGTCCATGGATTTTCCGCCCTTCATCGCAATGGCGGCGCTCGCCACCCTCGAGCTGCTGGGCGGCTCCCTGTTCGCCGTCCGGTTCCTCCCCGCCGTCGCGGCCGCCTCGCTGGTGCTGCTCACCATGGTCGCCACTCGCCGGCTGGGCGGCGGCGCCATCGCCCAGGTCACCGCCGGTCTTGCCGTGGGCTTGAGTCCCCTGTTCCTCCGCTCCGGCAATCTCCTCCAGCCCGTGGTGTTCGATCAGCTCTGGTGGACCTGCGCCCTCCTCGCGCTCCTCCACCTCAGCCAGCTCGAGCGGCCCGCCGGTGCCCGCGCCCCACGCGCCTGGCTGCTGCTCGGTGCCGCACTCGGCATCGGCCTCCTCACCAAGTTCAGCATAGCCTTCATCGGCGTCGGCATCACCACCGCCGTGCTGCTGACGCCTCTCCGGCACCACCTGCTGACGCCCTGGCCATGGGCCGCGCTGCTCCTCGCGCTCACCATCGGCAGCCCCAGCATCGTGGGCCAGGTGCAGCTCGGCTATCCCGTTACAACCCAGATGCAGGACCTGCAGGCCAGCCAGCTCGACCGGATCACCCCGCTCAGATTTCTCCTCGGCCAGTGGGACAACTTCCACCTCGTACTGCTGCTCGCAGTCGCCGGGCTGGTGTTCCTGCTCCGCGGCCCCCACCGAGCGGTGGGTATCGCCTGCCTCGCTGCGTTCGGCGTGGTGATGCTGCTCCGCGGCAAGCCCTACTACATCGCGCCCATCTTCCCGCTGCTCTTCGCCGCCGGCGCAGTGTGGCTTGAGGGTGTCGCGAGCCGGCGCCGGCACGTCGCCGCCCGCAGGCTCATTCGCTGGGCGCCTGTCGCGGTGATCGTTGCCTTTGGTGCAGTCGCCTTTCCTGTCGGCGTCCCGATCCTTCCGCCCGAACAGCTGGTCCGGTGGACTCGCGCCATCGGCGCCACCTCCACCACCAACACCGGCGAAGCAATCGCGCTCCCGCAGGATTTCGCCGACATGCTGGGCTGGGACGAACAGGTCCGCGCCACCGCCCGCGCCTTCGCTTCGCTCTCCCCTGCGGAACAGCGTGAGGTCGTCATACTCGGCACCAACTACGGCCGCGCCGGCGCCCATGACCACCTCGGCACCGCGCTCGGCATGCCGCCCGCCATTGCGCCAGTGGGCAGCTACTGGTTCTGGGGCCCGGGCCAGCGGCCTGGCAACGTGATGATCGTGATCGGGTCAAACCGGGAGGGCCTGGTCGCGTTGTTCGATTCGGTTGCGCTGGCCGGCCGCGTCACCGGCAGCTGGCGCGTGCCCGAGGAGCGCGATGTGCCCATCTGGATTGGTCGCGGACCCCACCGCACACTCCAGGAGGTATGGCCCAGCTTCGAGAGACAGAACTGAGGCGGCATGAAGCACGCCCTCCTCTACGGCCTCCTCGCCGGCCTCCTCATCGCCGGCCTCAAGCTGCTGGAGTACCGCTGGCTCCTGGTCCAGCATTCCATCGAGATCTACGCCGCCCTGGTGGCTGCCGTGTTCGCCGCCGTCGGCCTCTGGCTCGGCCGGCGCCTCACCCGCCCCACCCAGACTGTCGTGGTGCGCGAGGTCATGGTGCCGGCACCGCCCGATTTCGTGCGCGACCAGGCCCGGGTCGAGTCGCTAGGCATCACCCCCCGCGAACTCGAGATCCTGGGGCTCATCGCCGAAGGCCTCAGCAACCGGGAAATCGCCCGGCGGGCCTTCGTCAGCGAGAACACCGTCAAGACCCACTCCAGTCGGCTCTTCGACAAGCTCGGTGCCCGCCGGCGAACCCAGGCGGTGCAGCTGGGCAAGGAGCTGCGGCTCATACCGTGATGCTCAGGTGGGAAAAGGCAGGCTGAGGCGCCACTTTCGGGTGATTTTCCCCGGGGTTGGCCAAAATCACCCTTTCGGGTGATGCACAATCCCGGTTCCGGCGGTAAGATCGGCCCTCCCCAATCGCTCCGGAGTCCCCATGCGCAGGTTCGTGCTGACCTACGGCCTCATCGCCGGCGCCATCCTCTCGGCGATGATGTTCATCACCTTCATCGGATTCCACGATCAGATCGGGTTCGGCTCCACCGGGCTCATCGTCGGCTACACCACGATGGTCATCGCCTTCCTCATGGTGTACTTCGGCGTGAAGGCGTATCGCGACAACGTGGCCCCCGATGGCCTGACCTTCGGACGCGCCTTCAAGGTGGGGCTGCTGATCACCCTCATCGCCTCCGCCTGCTACGTGGCCTCCTGGCAGGTGATCTACTACGGGTTTGCCCCCGATTTCATGGACAAGTACGCCGAGTACTCCCTGGAAGAGGCCCGGAAGTCGGGAGCGTCCGCCGCCGAACTGGCCGAGAAATCCAGCGAAATGAAGGAATTCGCGGAGCTGTACCGGAACCCGCTGGTCAACATCGGCTTCACCTTCCTCGAGCCGCTGCCCGTCGGCCTTCTGTTCACCCTGATGACCGCCGGTGTGCTGGGCCGGAAGCGGCGGGGCCCCTCCTCATGAACCTCAACTCTCGACTCGCAACTCTTCCAGGTCCTCCATCGCCTCACTCATCGTCCTGGGACGGCGTATCTCCCCGGCCCGGATAGACGTCTCCCCTCAGAACCTCCTGGAGACACCCGGCATGTCCCGCATCCTTCTGACCTGCGCCCTCGCGCTAGCCGCCTGCAGCACCGAACCCTCGGCCGGTATCCAGGCCGAAACCGATCAGGACCTCTACGAGGCCACCAGCCAGATTCGGGTCCGCCTCACCAATGACACCGACGCCGCTATACGCTATGAAACCTGCCCCGGAAAGTGGGACCGGAAGACGGCCACCGGGTACCAGCGCTTCGAGGTACTCGAGTCCTGCACGAAGAACATCACGACCGTGCCCGCCGGTGAATCGGTTGACGTCAGCTACCACTTCCCTGTCGGCCAGTCACTCGGCACATGGCGGATCGCCGTGCCGGTGGGCCCCGACGAGCTGACCACCGAGGTGAAGACCAATGATTTTGAAGTGGTGGTGTTCTGAAGCTACTTCCCCGCGAAATAGCTGAGTCCTTGCATGTTCGTCAGCGCCGGCTCCGGCTGGATCCGGCGCGCCACTCCGTCGCCCAGCGGTCGCGCCTCGATCTCTCCGCCCAGGATCCACGCCACCGAGTCACTGCCCCACCGCGCGGGGCTGTGCGCGTCCCGCGCCAGTACCTGGCCGATTCCTGACCCCCGCACCGCGCAGAGCGACCCATCGTCCGCCGCGCATGGCGCGATCCGCGCAAACACCGGCGACCCCAGCAGTACCTGGAAGGCCGAGTCCGCTTCGGGAGACGAGAACCGGAAGTCGGCGTCCCGCGATTCCGGCGGCGCGGGCCATGCGTAATACCCGTCGCTCGAGCGCCCGTAGATCACCTTTCCATCGCTGGACCACGCCACCGCGCTCACCGGCATCGTGGTCTGAGGCAGTTGCCGTTCGGCACCCGAGAGCAAGTTCATGACCCAGACTTCCGCCGCCACCGACTCTCGCGACTCGCGACTCGCGACTCGCGACTCGGCCTCCCTGAGGAACACCACCGCCCCGCCATCCGGCGACAGCCTCGCTCCCGACTCCAGCATCGGCGTGAACGTGATGGCGGTGGCGGTGCCGTCGTCGCCTCGGACGATATAGAGATCCCGGCCACCACCGCCGTCGGCAGTGACCACCGCGTAGGCGTCGGTGCCGATCTCCACCTTGCCCCGGAGCGGCGGGAGTGTACACCCCATGAGCACCACGGCGATACACGGGAGAAATCTCAGGTTACGGCCCCTTCGCTTCACTCAGGGTGACGGTCGTGTAGTACCTCTTCTACCCCCTCTACCTCTTCTGCCCCCCTACCTCTTCTACCTCTCCTACCTCTTCTACCTTCCCAGGGTTTCTCTGTAGAAGTTCACGATTCTGGTCCACGCCTTCTCCACTTCCGGCCCATCGGACCCCTGGCGCCCCGGCTTCAGGA
>CAMLHP010000088.1 GCA_946479805.1 uncultured Gemmatimonadota bacterium
GTGCCCGAGGTGACCGAGCGGGTCCGGAAGAGCCGGCAGACCGAGTTTCCGGTGATCAATGCGCACGGACGCCTGGTCGGCATGCTGGACCGGGACAGACTTCGGGAAATCGAAGCCGATGATAGCAGGCTCCTCACAGCCTCGGACCTGGCAACGCCGGGGCCCAAGCCAGTGTCTCCCGAGGATTCGCTGCTCACAGCGCTGCGGCGACTGGGAGCGCACGACGTGGACTATCTGCCGGTCGTGTCCCCCAGGGACCGCGGCAGGCTGCTGGGCATCGTTAGCCGGCACGATCTCACGGCGGCATATGAGCGGGCGCTGACGGCGGAAGAGCATCTTTAGGGTAGAAGAGGTAGAAGAGGTAGAAGAGGTAGAAGAGGTGGAAGCAGCAGAATGTGCGAACCCTCTTCTACCTCTTCTACGTCTTCTACCTCTTGTACTTCTTCCTCCTGCCGGTTCTGCTCTATTGGGTCCTGATCATCATCACGAACTCCGACGCCTTCATTCCCAGGTCGACGCTGTCAGGTGGGGCAGTCTCGGCGATCGGGGCAATTCGCTCGAGGCTCACCGCCGCCTTGGCGTAGGTACTGTCCACATCCAGTGCCGCCTGGTACTGGTCCCGCGCCGCCGCCGGATGGCCGGTGCGCTCCAGCGCGATCCCGAGGTTGTTCCGGAACACCGGTGCGTCGCCGCGGAGTTCCACCGCCCGCGCCAGCACCGGAAGCGCCCGCTCGGCGTCACCCATCTCCAGGTAGATCAGGCCCAGGTTGTTGAGCGACCACACGTCACGCTCGTTGGCGCGGAGCGCGCTGAGGTAGCCCTTGATCGCGGCCTCGGTGTCACCCTGGTTGTAGTATGCCCTGGCCTGGAGCCGGAGAGCCTCGTTGTCCAGCGAATCGAATTCCAGTACACGGGCGATCCGGCCCAGAGCATCTTCCGGTCGCTTCAGCTCGATCAGCACCCTGCTGGAGTTGAGCAGGCTCTTCTCGTGGGTCGAGTCGATGACCAGGGCGCGATCGAAAGCCTCGATGGCGCGCTCCGGGTCACCGGCCTTCCAGCTCGACAGGCCCAGCATGTACTCGCCCCACACATTCGCAGGCTTCCTTTCGGCATAAGCGGCGAACATCGCCACCGCATCGTTGTAGCGGCCGGCCGCATAGGCAGCCTCGGCTTCCTCATAGGTAACTTCGGCATGCACCGCGGTGCTGGTGCTGGGCGGCGCTACCGGTTCAGCAACGGTTGACGCCGCGACGGTGGTGCGGGGTGCGTCGGCGGCCCCCAGGCCGGCTGGAGCATCGGGCTGCGACCGCTCGCTGGAACAAGCGGCCGCAGTGATGAGAATGGCCATCAGGACGGCGTGGGGAATACGGGGATGGGACGACATGGCTTCCTCCTCGGGTATGGCGCCAGGCGCCGGTGAACTGCGTTCGGTCGCCGAAGAGAAGGGCAAGCGCGCGGCCAGGCCGGCGAGGTCGCCGTCCAGGCCGCGAAACTGTTATGTGTCAGCAAGTTGGAGTTCCAGCGGAGACTGTCCGGTATCGCTCATCGTGTCCGGGCGGACACCAGATGGCAGGATGTCGCGTGTCCCGTCGGACACGCCCCGGGAGGCCTATAGGCCGATGCCGTTACGATCTACTTCCAGCCTCTTCATCAGCTTGATCAGGCTGGAGTGATCGGCAAGGCCAAGTGCCTCGGCGGTCCGGGTTATGTGCCAGTCATGTTGCTCCAGCGCGCGCAGCACAATGCGCTTCTCGGCGGCCCGGCGTTGCTCCTCGAAGGTGACCGGGTCGCCTTCGTCGGCAGGAAGAGCTTCGCCCCTGATTTCCGGCGGCAAGTGCTCCAGCCGGATGACCTCGCCATCGGATGCCACAACCATGCGTTCAGCGGTGTTCCGCAGTTCGCGCACATTGTTTCGCTTCCAGTCCCACGCCACCAGCTGCTCCATCGCCTCGGGCGCGATCCGCCGGGGCAGGATTCCGAACCGCTCGCAGACCCCTCGCACGAAGTGCTCCGCCAGGCGGGGTATGTCCTCCCGGCGCTCGCGCAAAGACGGCACCCTCAGTTGATGCACATTGACCCGATACAGCAGATCCTCGCGGAAGCGGCCCTCACGAACCTCGACATCGAGATCGCGGTTGGTGGCGGCCAGCACCCGAGCCTCCACCGCCATGGCGCTATTGGAGCCGACTCGGGTGACCTCTCGCACCTCCAGCACCCGGAGGAGCTTGGCCTGGGCCTGGAGCGGCAGCTCGCCGATCTCGTCGAGCAGTACTGTGCCGCGCCCCGCGGCCTCGAATGCACCCTTCCGGGTCGTGACAGCCCCGGTGAATGCACCGCGCTCATGGCCGAACAGCTCGCTCTCGACCAGTTGCTCAGGCAGCGCTGCAGCGTTGAGCGCGATGAACGGAGCCGAAGCGTTGGGTGCGAGCCGGTGGAGGTCTCGCGCCACGAGTTCCTTTCCGGTGCCACTCTCGCCGGTGATGAGTACCGGGCTGGGTATGCCGGCGAGCCGCCCTATCTGGTCCCGCAGGGTCTGCATCGCTGCGCTGCTCCCCAGCAGGGAGGAATCCCCCAGGCGAACCTGCAGCGCCGCCACCTCGCGCCTCAGCCTGGCCCGCTCTATCGCGGAACCCACTTCCTGGAGCACCCTTGCCATGGGCTCTGCCTTGTCGATGAAGCCCGCGGCACCCAGGCGCACCGCCTGCACGCATTGATCGAAGTCACCCGTTCCGGTATACACCACGACCGGCACGTCGCTACCCCGCCGAGCCAGCTCCCGCAGCGTGGCAAATCCGTCCATCACCGGCATCTCGAGATCGAGGATGACGCAGTCCACCGGCTCTCGCTCCAGGACCGTGAGAGCCTCTTCCCCATTTCGGGCCGTGAGCACCTCGTAACCGCCCAGGCGGCGGAGGTCGTAGGCATACTGCTCCGCCATCGCCGGCGCATCATCCACTACCAGGATCAGTGTCACTTCGTCTCGCCCTCCGGCTTGTCCTCTGGCAAGTCGACCTCGAAAATCGAGCCCCGCCCCCGCTCGCTGGCCACCCTGATGGCGCCTCCAAGATCAAGAACCAGGCTTCGCACCACCGCAAGCCCAAGGCCGGTGCCGCCAGCCTTGGTCGTGTGGAACTCGTCGAAGGCGCGGTTGACCTCACCAGCGGTCATGCCACGGCCGGTGTCCTTCACCCTTATCCGCACCCTGGATCCCTCGATGGGTTCGGCTGAGAGTTCCACACTGCCACTCTCGGCAGGCAGGCTTTCCACCGCGTTCATCAAGAGGTTCTCGATTATTCGCCTGAGCGTCACCGCGTCGGTCCTGACCAGCAAGCTTCCCGGCGGGCTGCTCGTGTGCACGCGGGGGTCGGCCGCGCTGGATGCCATCTCCGCCAGCAGTGCGTTGACGTCGGTGGCGCTCCGTGCAATGGCGGGTGTCAGCTGGGCATAGGTCCGAGCCAGCGCGTCGAGGTGGGTGACGCTGGCATCGAGAGTGGACTTGCGCTCTCGGTAAACGGTCGCGAGCGAACCGGGGTCGGCGGCTGCCACTTCGTCGAGGTGGCGCAGCACGTTGCGGATGGGCGTGAGCCCGTTCTTGATGTCATGATTCACCTGCCGGGCCAGCTCGCCCGTGACGGCCCGGCGCTCGGCGTCGCGCAACTCGTCCGCCCGCGCGCGGAGCCGGGTGGAGAGACCGTCGATGGTGCGGGCCAGGGCACCAACTTCATCCGAGCGGTCGCTGGCGCTCCCACCGTTCAGCTGGTCGAGGTCGGCGTTGGCCATTCGGCCTGCGAGCTCGCGGATCGGACGGGACACCCGGCCGGCGAACCAGGCAGCCAGTGCCAGCGCGAGCGCAGCTGCAAGTGCAGCCGCCAGCTGCCATCCGCGGGTGAATGCCGCCAGCAAACCTCCCAGCGGCTGGGCGCGGGCGGTGAGCCGTAACGCGGCTGTGCGCTGGACTGCCACGGATCCGGAAAGGTCCACCAGGGTAACGGCGACCAGGTCCGGCTCACTTTCCGAATCGTCCACGCCCGCGTCCTCGACAAGATTCACGTCGACGTCGGGACGAGGCGCGAGGCGAGCAAGCATTTCCGAACTCGCCTCGCTCCCGGCGAGCAGGGTGAGAACCCGGTCACGCACCCGGATGGTGTCGAGGGCGCCAACCACCGTGATGGCACCTGACGGCACTCGCAGCCGCGCCAGCCACGGCGCCCGGTAATCGGACGCGGGCACTTCCGGGCGCGGAAGCACCTGTCCGTACGAGTTGCGGAAGTGCCCCGAGCTCAGAACCATGCCGGCGCTGTCCTGGAGCACCAGGGCATCGAGCCCGGCGAGTCGCATGGCCTGGGCGGCCCAGTTTATGAGCCATGCCTTCGCACTGCTGTCGCCCGCGATCAGCGCGACGCCGAGACGCGGGTCGTCGCGCAGCGCGTCGGTGGTAACACCCAGCCGGCTGGCCACTTCGTCCCGCATGCTCCCTGACGCCCGCTCCACGTAGGCCGAATCTCCCGAGCTGGCGAGCCGCTGCTCGCTCCTCACAGCAGCTGATATTTCACGCTGCATCAGCAGGGCAAAGACGCAAAGGGGCAGGAGCGCCGACAGCAGCAGCGTCAGCGCCAGGCGAGTACGAAGCGTCACGGCATGACGCGATGGATGAAGTGGGCCCGGATGTCGATCAGCGGTGTCAGCGTGACGCCGCAGGCCAGCGACCATGGGAGAGGACTGCCCCTTGTGGTCCCAACCGGAAGCACGATTCCTGCGAGCCGGGCGTCGGCCAGGGCAAATCCGAGTTCCCGCTCCGCCAGCGGAACGGCGGTAACCTGTTCAGCGCCGCTCGACGTTATCGCTGCCAGTCGCGATGCGACCATTCCAGCGGTGGCGTCATCGGCCGGGTAACCAATTGCCGGCCTCACCGCGGCTGCTTCGGCTACCGAAGAGTCACACAGCACCTTGTCTGTCCACCAGTACAGCAGGTCAGCCGGCCGCGCTGATACCTGCACCGCGCTCGCGGCGAGATCGCGGCGCAACCGGTCTGCGCCGGAGCGCTCGACCGGCAGGATGTCCGAGGGCGATCGAGCGACCAGGACGTACGTCAGGTCCCAGCGGAGTGGCGTGACGATGAAGCGCTCGCTGTCGCTGGCAAGGTCGATGATGGCGGGCTCGCGCGTAACCAGCAGCGAGTCTCCCAGCGCGCTGAGCGCCGCCAGGCCGGACGGTTCAACGCGCCACTGAACCCCGGATGCGGCGGGCAGCAGTGCGGCTCGGGTCGAGTCATCGATGGTGAGCGTATCTGCCGCGCGAGCCACGACTATCGTGGCTGTGGCGAGCGCAGCAGGCGGCACCGGTGGCGAGCCACCCGGCACGACGACGGGAGCGCAGGCCCCAAGCAGCGCGATGACGCCCGATAATGCAGCGCGGATCATGCCCAAACCTACAGGGTAGCGCCGCCTAAGGCGCCGGCGCCACCAGCAGATCGCCCGACCAGTGATTGACGGTTACGGTGTCGCCCAGCCGGTCCCCACCGACGTGGCGAAGGAGGAGCGAACCGCCGCGAGCGCTGGTGCTTGACTCCACCCGCAGCAGCCTTGCCGGGACGGTGCCCCGGATATTCATCGTGTCGAGAGAGATGTCCTGCACCAGTCCCCGGATGTCGAACACCAGGCTGCCGCTGGTAGTGCTCACCCACAGCACGCCGGTCTTGTGGTCGAACTGGGGCCGGAGCGTGTCGCTGTACAGGATTCGCGGCTGTGAGTCGGTGGAAGTGAGCGGGATCAGCCACTGGTAGCCTGCTACCTCGGTGAGGCCCTCACCGCCTGCGGTGAGATAGAAGGGCCCCTCGTCCTGGTTCCAGGTGAAGCGCGGTGTATACCGGATTCCGAGCGGACTCAGGATTCGAGCGGCCACCGAGTCCTGCCGGGTTCCACGGTTTGTCAGCGAGTCCCAATCCACCGCCGGCAGTTCGGTTCCCAGCGCAGTCGCGATCGCGCCCCCGGCGCGGTGGTCCATGAGAAACCGGAGCGCGGCGCTCGCCTCCTCCGCGCGATCCGGCGCGTTGGGATCGCCGGCGAGGTACTGAAGCCGATCCTGCTGGCTGCCGACCGAGAGGCGGGTGGCGCTCGCCGGCCCGTACAGCGCCGCAAGAAGCAGCACCACCAGGCTGACTGGAATCGCCTTGATGCCGGTCTTCGGGCGCACGGTGTAGACCAGCGCCATGACCAGAAGCCAGCACGCCAGCAGCACGCCGAGTACCCTCGGTTCGGTCAGGCCATAGGGCTGAATCCGCTTCCAGAATGCCAGGAGCAGCACAATCGACGCCGGAATCAGGCCGATGAAGAGCCAGCGGGCGTAGACCCGGATCCAGCCTTCGCCCTCGTCGTCGCGCAGCGGGTGCACCAGCAGAAATCCAAGGAAGCCGGCCACGGCGACACTGGTGACCAGCCACCCAATCCAGCCGCTGGGCCACTCGCCTCCCACCAGGATCTTCACCAGGTAGGCGAGCAGGATCACCAGATAGACGAAGACCAGCGGTGTCAGGATGTACTGCGAGAAAACCTTGAGAACCCTGGGGTACTCGGTGTCGTCCGCCAGTTGTGCCAGGCCTCCTGGCACTGCACCCAGGAAGATCCAGGTATTGAACACCAGGGCGGTGACAGCCAGCAGGTCGCCGTAGGCTTCAGCCGCCACCTTGACGCCGAAGAGCCGGTCAAGCGCGAGGAGGGCAATGGCGAGGCCCAGATACAGCACCACCGAAAAGATTGCGGCGCGAAGAAATCCCAGGAACAGCCGCCGATTGTATTGCCAGAACGCTGGAGTCTCGACGACCCCAAGAAACGGAACGCAGGCCACCGCGAGGTGTATCGCCGCGCTCAGCTGGAAGTACCGGATCAGGTCGTGCTTTTCGGGGCCTCCCGGCCAGATGAAGTAGAACCCGGCCAGCACCACCATGCCGGCGGCATTGAGCACATGGCCCCAGGCTGCGGACCGGGAATGCTCCTCCGCCCGGAGCGTGAGCGCGATGCTCAGCGGGATGCCCAGGGCAGCCACCATCGCCACCCTGGCGGAGTTCTCGGCATCGCTGCCATGAACCATGCTGATTGCCGCGGCAGCCGCGGCACACGCCGCTGCCATGGTCCATGGAAAGC
Organism: uncultured Gemmatimonadota bacterium; assembly: GCA_946479805.1. Next base: position 7,140 of record CAMLHP010000088.1, read on the forward strand.
GGCGGAGCACGCCGGTGGCGCGCTCAGCGAGGATCGAAAGGGAAGGGAAGCGCATCAGGATAATAGTAGGTCAATCCGTTCCAACCGGCACCACTCCCGTCCAAGACCGCCAGGCCAAATCAACCCAACTTGAGCAGTACATAAGGAGGGCGGCATGACGACCCGATACAACATGCCGGGGCTGGCCATCGCGGCGCTGCTCGCCGCCGGCCTGGCAACCGGCTGCTCTGATGATCCGAATGACCCGAATCCACCCCCGTCAGCGGTGGATGTAACCGCGACAAACGGGCTGGCGTTCTCGCCGTCGACCGCGCGAGTGGCCACGGGCGGCCAGGTAACCTGGGAGTTCGAGGCCACCGGCCATAACGTGACGTTCGACGCCCTGGCGGGAGCGCCGGCGGATATCGGCGGCAGTAACGCCAACGTCAGCATAGCGCGCACCTTCGCGACGTCGGGCACGTTTCCCTACCACTGCACCATCCATCCGGGCATGAACGGCACGGTGCAGGTGGTGGCCCCATAGGCGGATGATACTGCTGGGGCGGGCAATCGCGTCGCTCGGCCTGCTGGCCGGGCTGCCCGCGTTGGCAGGAGCCCAATCGCTGATGGAGCGCGGACCCAACGTCAGCGGACCGTGGCGGCTGCCGGTGGGCGTGGTGCAGTTCAATTTCTCCCACCGCTTCAGCCGGGGCCCTGCGCCCGAGCGAAAGGTGGTCGGCTTTCCCACTTTCACCCTCGGCGCCGGGTTGCCATGGCGCACCAGCGCAGGCCTGCAGTACGCCACCAACAGCACCGTCGCCGTGTCGTATCCCAATGAATGGGAGTTCTTCGGGCGGGCAGAGCCCCTGGTTAACGCCAGCGGCGCGCCGCTGGAAGTTGGTGTGGCAGCGAGCTGGAACCTGGCCGCGCGGGGGCCGGGTGGAGAACTGTCGCTGGCGCGGAGCGCCGGGCCGGCCCGCCTGATCGCGGTTGGCAGGATCCTGGCTGACCCGGATGACTCCGGTGCCGACGCCGGTGCTGGCGGCGGCCTGGTGTTCCAGTTGACTCGACATGTGGCACTGGCCGGCGACCTGTTTGCCCTGGCCGAGCGCGATCCTGATGAGCGGGTGGCCTGGAGCGCTGGCCTGCACCTCGCGATTCCATCATCGCCGCACACTCTCTCGCTCCACGTCAGCAATACCAGCGGCACCACCATGCAAGCGGCTTCCCGGGGCGGCTCGGCCACCAGGGCGGGATTCGAATTCACCATTCCCTTCACGCTGGCGCGCTACTTCGGCGGCGGCGAGGAGGACGATGCACCGCTGGAGACTCGGCGCGCCGCGGCTCAGCCCGGTGACAGTGTCGTTGAGATCCACATCGTCAATCTCAAGTTCGGGGAGGCGATCGAAGTCGCCCCGGGCACAATGGTGGAATGGATAAACGACGATCCACTGGCGCACACCGTCACCGCTGCCGATACGTCGTTCAGGTCGGGGCTGATCGATCCGGGCAGGCGCTTCCGGCACCGGTTCACCGAAGCAGGTCGCCATGACTACAGCTGCGAGCCGCATCCCTTCATGCAGGGCACCGTGGTGGTTCGGGAGGGCTCGTGAGGTGGCTGGCAGTCACGGCGATGGGCGCGATATCAGTCGCGGCCTGCTTCTCCAGCCACGAGCCGAACCTGGGCGGGGCGGGGGTGACATGCGAGCGCGCGG
>CAMLHP010000089.1 GCA_946479805.1 uncultured Gemmatimonadota bacterium
GCGTTGCGCATGGGCGTGAACCTCTACGCCTACGCGGTGGGGTACGGCGGGTGACTGGCGCTACCCGTGCGGAGCTGGGGCAGCTGGCGCGCCCGCTGTCCACCCGGAGCGGCGTGGCCGGCTGGGCGCTGGCGCTGGGGCTGGCGCTGCTGGTGCTGGGCGCGGCGGCATGGGGAGCGAGACTGGGCTGGTTCGTGGCGCCATCGTGGGTGCCCGCCGCATGGCTCCTGGCAGGAGTCCTGGTGATACTCGCGCTGGGCCGCGCCCGGAGGCGGGGCGCAGCCCTGTCGCCCTCGGGAGTTGCCAACTGGCTCGAGAAGGCCGGAGCGTGGCGGCTCGGTTCGCTGACCGCGTTGCTGGACTCGGCGGCGCCGGGCACCAGCGAAAGCCTCCGGGGTCTCGCCGATGGGGCCCGCGCAGATGAGCTTCGACGGCATGGCGCCACCGCCCTCGAACCGGTGGCCCGCCCGCTGGGTGTGCGACTGCTCAGAAGCCTGGGGGTACTGCTGGTGGGTTGCCTTCTGCTGGGCAGCGCCCAGCCGTGGCGCGGGCCCGCAATGGCGCTCTGGAATCCTGCCCGCGCGCTTCGTGATGCGGCGCAGCCGGTCAGGCTCTCGGCCAGCGCGGACGCGATCGATCGCGGCGGCTCGGTGCGGCTCAGGATAGAGGCACCCGGCCGGCGCGACGCAGTTCTCTGGACCCGCGCTACCGGCGAGGCCTGGACGCCGATGGCGATTCCGCTCGACTCGACCGGTGTCGCCGAGCGCGAATTCGCTGACCTCAGGGCCGACCTCCACGCCCGCGCCACCAGCCTGGGCCGTTCTTCCGACACGCTCCACGTCCGGGTGCGGCTGCCAGCATTTCTCGGCTCGCTGCTCGTTACCGCGCGCTACCCGCGCTATCTCGGCCTCGAGGACGAGCCGATTCCCACCACCGGCGACACCATTCTCCTGCCGGCCGGAACCCGGCTCGATACCCGCGGCGAAGCCACGACCGCGCTGCAGGACGCGAGGTGGCTGCGCGAGTCGAATTCCGATGCGCTCACGGTTGACGGTACCGGGTTCAGCGGGAGTTTCCGGCCAGCCGCCAGCGGCGTTTACCTGCTGCAGCTCACCACTGCGTCAGGCACACCGCTGGGAGGCGATTCGGTGCAGTTGCCGCTCCGCCTGGTCCCCGATAGCGCACCCTCGGTTGCGCTTCCCGTTCCCGGCGCCGATACGGTCGCGCCACTCTCGATGCGGCTGCCGCTGGTGGTGGATGCCAGCGACGACTATGGAATCTCGGCGCTCTACATCGAGGCGCGAAGGAACGGCTCCGGCGCAGTGACCCGCCTGCCGCTCGCGTTCGACGGACGGCCCGAGCACGCGATTGTGGGACACGAGCTGGTGCTCGATGGCTTCCAGCTCCGGCCTGGTGATACCCTGCGCTACCGCGCGGTGGTGGTGGACAATTCTCCGGCCGCGCACACGGGGCGCTCGCGCGAGTACCTGCTGCGGGTTCCCACCGAGGGAGACCTCCGGAATGCGCGGCGCGAGGCCATGTCTGAAATCGCCAGCCGGCTCGACTCGCTCGCTGACCAGAGCCGCGATGTCGCGCGCACCACCGAGGACCTTTCCCGCGAGCAGCCCCGCAACAGCAACAGCGCCGGTGGCAAGTCGGACACGTCGCTCAGCTTCGAGCAGGCCCAGCGCGCCGAAGCCGCCGCCCAGGCCACTGAGCAGCTAATGGAAGAAGCGGAACAGCTCCAGGAAGCGGTGCGGCAGCTGGAGGAGGCCGTCGAGCGGGCCGGGCTCGATGATCCCGCTTTCCGCCAGCGGCTGGAGGAAGTTCGCCAGCAACTTGAGAAGGCTCTCACTCCCGAACTCAGGGAGAAGCTCGCCGAGCTGCAGCAGGCGCTGCGCCAGCTGGATGCACAGCAGGCCCGGCAGTCGCTCGAGGAACTGGCGGAGGCACAGCAGCAGTTGCGTGAGGCACTGGAGCGGAGCAGGGAGTTGTTCGAGCGCGCGGCGCTGGAAGGTGAGATGACAGCGCTCGCCGAGGAGGCGAAGCAGCTGGCGGAGGCGCAGGCAGAGTGGAACAAGGATGCCGCGAGCGCTGATTCCGCAGCCGCAGCCGCGCGGGAGGAGGCTCTGGCGGAGCGCGCCGACTCGCTCGCGGCGGACCTGCGCGAGGCTGCTGCAGCGGACGCTGCCAGGCCGGCGCAGGAAGAGTTGAGCCAGGCTTCGGACCGGGCGTCACAGGCAGCGCAGAAGATGCAGGAGGCGTCGGAGCAGATGCGGGCCGGCAACCGCCAGGGAGCGACCCAGTCCGGAAAGCAGGCCGAGCAGATGCTGCAGCCGCTCGGCGCCCAGCTGAACGAGGCGCGCGAGGGCATGCAGGACGAATGGCGCGAGGAAGTGCTTGCGGCGCTCGACCTCGCACTTGCCGAGACCAGCCGGCTTACCCAGCGGCAACTGCAACTGGGCCGGGAGATCTCCGCAGGTGCCATCGCTGCCGACACTCGCGCCACCCAGGGCGCGGTGGAGGACGGAGTGACGCGGGTGCTGGAGCAGATGCAGGCGACCGCCGGCCGCAACGCGCTGGTCTCCTCCCGCATCCTGCCGGCGCTGGCCGTTGCGCAGCAGGAGATGGGGCGTGCCCGGGATGCGCTCGCCAGCGCAGTTCCTGACAGCCGTACCGCAGTCCAGCATGCCGGCGGAGCGGTGGACGCGCTGACGGTTGCGGCTTACTACATGGTTCGCTCGCGCGACGATGTTGCCGGCTCCGGCTCGGGATCCGGGATGCAGGAGGCCATGCAGCGGATGAGCCAGCTGGCCGGGCAGCAGGGCCAGGCGGGACAGCAGGCTGCTTCGCTCCTGCCGATGGCCGGCGCGGGACAGGGACAGCTGGGCCAGCAGCTGGCCCAGGCCGCTGCGGCCCAGCGCGCAGTGGCCGAGCAGCTCGAGAGACTGCGCGCGCAAGGCGGAATGCCATCGGCCGGTGCGCTGGCGGACGAGGCCCGCGAACTGGCCCGCGAGCTGGAGAGCGGCAGGCTGTCGCAGCAGACAGTCGAGCGCCAGCAGCGCCTGTTCCGCCGGATGCTCGATGCCGGCCGCACCCTCGAGGGCCAGGAGCGCGACGACCAGAAGGAGCGCCAGAGCACCACGGCAAAGCCGGGAGAGATCCTGTTGCCGCCCGCACTTCGCGAACGGCTGCTTCGCGACGGGGACCGGCCCAGGCTCCCCGACTGGGACGAGCTTCAGCGACTGTCGCCAGCTGAGCGCCGTCTTGTGGTGGACTACTTCCGGCTGCTGGCGGAGCCTGCCGCGCCATGAGCCGCGCTCTGCTGCCGGTGATACTGACTGCGCTGGCGTTGCTGGCCGGTGCCGCGCCGCTCCCGGCCCAGCGGCAGCAGCTGCCGGATGCGTTGGGGGCGGCGCTCGATGCCGAGCGCCGGGGCGATTTTGCCGCGGCTGTGGCCGCGTATCAGCAGGCGCTGGGTTCCAATCCGGGCGACGCCACGGCTCTGCTGGGGCTGGAACGATCGCTCGAGCCGCTCAACCGCAGTGCGGAGATGCTGGTTCCAGCGCAGGCCGCGGTATCGCGCGCACCTGGTCCGGCTGCCTACAGCGCGCTGATTCGTGCCTGGGTACATCATCGCAACATGGACAGCGCGCGGGCGGCAACCAGCGGCTGGGCCAGGCTGGCCCAGGGCGAGGCTGCTCCTTACCGCGAGCTGGTGCAGGCACTGGTCCGCACCCGCCAGCGTGCCGAGGCGAAGCGCGCCGTCGAGTGGGGCAGGGCAGAGCTCCGCAAAGAGGGCGCAATGGCATACGACATGGCGCAGCTCCGCGCCAGCGAGGGAGACTGGGCGGGCGCGACTCGCGAGTGGCTGGCGGCGGCTCGCGAGCTTCCCGGATATCGCCTGACTGCGCTCGCGGCGCTGGCACCAGTGCCCGTTGCGCAGCGCCAGAATGTGCGAACTGTGCTGAATAGCGAGCGCACGCTGGAAGCGCGCGAGTTGGAGGCGGGCCTGCTGGCGCGCTGGGGCGACCCCGACGAAGCAGTTAAGGTGCTGATCGCGGCGCTGCCGCAGGACCGGGTTCGCGCGTCGGAGGCGCTGCGCAGCTTTGCCACCGGGCTCCAGGCTCGCCCCGACGCGGCGCGCGCCCGGGGCGCGGCGCTGGAGGAACTGGCCCGCCGCAACACTGGTGACGCCGCCGCCCGCGCCCGGGTCGAGGCAGCGCAGGCATACCAACAAGCCGGAGACCAGGCCGGTGCCCGGCGCGTGCTTTCGGCGATGCCGTCCGGAGGGAGCGGAAGGGCTGCCGCGAGCGCGGCATCTACGCTGATTGGTGTACTGCTGGCGGAGGAGAAGCCGGAAGAAGCCGAAAAGGAACTTCAAAAGCTGCGCGACAGGCTGCCGGCGGATGAGTGGCAGGCACTTCGCCGCGACCTGGCAATGGGCTGGGCCCGTGCCGGCAACCTCGACCACGCCGAAGCAAGCGTTGCGATGGACAGCACTGTTGAGGGGCTCGCTCTCAGGGGGCGCCTCGCCATCTTTCGGGGCAACCTGACCGATGCGGTGGACCTCTTTCGGGCGGCGGGGCCCTACGCGGGTTCGCGCGAAGAGGCCGCTGGACGAACTGCGCTGCTTGCCCTGATCCAGCCGATTGCGGCAGACACGCTTCCCGCACTGGGGGCCGCGCTGCTGGCGCTGGAACAGGGCGACTCAGCCAGGGGAGCTGCTGCCATGGAGCAGGTTGGCCGGGCGCTCCCAGCTGCCGAAGGCGGCGCTGGCGTGACGCTGCTGGCAGGCTCGATCCGCGCAGCGATGGGAAATTCCGCCGACGCCGAGGCGCTCCTGAGAAAGGCCGCGTCTTCCGGAGTTGCCGCGACCGCACCGGCAGCCGAGCTGGAGCTGGCTCGGCTGATGATCTCGCAGCGGAGGTCCACCGAGGCTGTAAGCCTGCTGGAGCACCTGATACTCACATGGCCACAGAGCGCGACCGTGCCGGAAGCACGCCGCGCGCTGGATGAGGCGAAGGGAGCAGTGCCACCTACATGAAACGACGCCACTTCGTTGGCACGACTGCTGCCGCTGCCGCAGCGCTGGCCCTGCCTGCGCCGCTCCGCGCGCTGGGCGGGCGTCGCGCGCCGTGGCTGCTGGCGCCCATGGACGATGCCCAGGCGGATCACCTCAAGGCCTACGGCGTTGCGTTCCGTGCTCTCGAGCGCGGCGAAAAGGTCGAGTGGCTGCTCAACTACCGGAACGGATCATTCCTGCTTCCAGGTGATGCCGCGACGGTGCGCGACGCGGCGCTTGCCGGCGTCACGGTGCAGGACACCGACGCTGGCAGGGTGACCAGCATCAGGGCCGAGATCGAGCAGGCCAACATGGACGCGGTACCGCTGGAGAAGGCGCCCAGGGTGGCCATATACTCGCCTCCCAACGCGGCGCCCTGGGACGACGCGGTGACCATGGCGCTGGAATATGCCGGGGTGAAGTACCAGAAGGTCTGGGATCCCGAAGTGATTCAGGGCCGGCTCTCGGATTACGACTGGCTGCACCTGCACCACGAGGATTTCACCGGGCAGTATTCGAAGTTCGTGCTCAACTACTCCGGTGCTCCGTGGCTCACCGAGATGATGGATCGAAACAAGTCGATGGCCGGCCAGCTCGGCTTTCCATCGGTGCCGGCCGAGAAGCGTGCGGTCGCGCAGCGAATTGCCAGCTTCGTGGAGCAGGGCGGATTCCTCTTCGCCATGTGCACCGCCACCGAGACCATCGACCTGGCGCTGGCCTCGGCCGGCACCGACATCGCCGCCAGCTTCGCGGACGGCACCCCGATGGCGGCCGATGCGAACGCCCGGATGGACTGGACGCGTTCCCTGGCGTTCGAGAACGCCCGGCTGGAGCAGAGCCCCACCATGGCGGTGTTCTCGGACATCGACGGTCACCAGGTCAACTCACCCGACCGGCGCCAGCAGCTGGGCGCGTTCACCCTGTTCGACTTCAGCGCCAAGATCGACCCGGTGCCCACCATGCTGGTGCAGAACCACCGCCAGGTGATACCCGATTTCTACGGCCTTACCACGTCGTTCAGCCGGCGCACTCTCAAGCCGGGTGTGACCGTGATGGCCGAGGAACCGGGGGCGCCATGGGTCAAGTACATCCGGGGAGAGCGGGGCGAGGGCACCTGGACCTTCTATGGCGGTCACGACCCTGAGGATCCGCAGCACCAGATCGGTGACGCGCCCACTGACCTCGCGCTGCACCCACATTCACCGGGATACCGGCTCATCCTGAACAACGTGCTCTTTCCGGCGGCCAAGAAGAAGGAACTCAAGACCTGAGCGACCGCATAGCGCCTGTCGTGCGCGCCCTGCTGGCCGCAGAAATCTCCGCGGCCGGGGGGCGTGAAGTGTCCTTTGCGGCCACCGTGGACCGCGACGGCATGGTCACTGCTGCGAGGGTGGTGGCGCGAGGCACCGTGGACGCCGTCCTGGCACTCTCGGGCATGGCGCAGCGGGGCGAGCTGCTGCTCCACAATCACCCCAGTGGAGTCCTCGAACCTTCAGGTGCGGACCTGCACGTCGCATCCCGGCTTCACGACGAAGGCATCGGGCTGGGCATCATATCCAACGATGCGAGTGAGCTCTACGTGGTGGTGGAAGTGCCGCGGGAGCAGGAGCGGGTGCGGGTCGACCCCTTCGAGGTGCTCGGCACGCTGGGAGAGGGAGGGGCCATCGCCCGCTCTCTGGGTGCGTGGGAAGACCGGCCCAGCCAGCGCGACATGGCGGCGTATGTGGCCGACGGCTACAACGATGGCGGCGTGCTGCTGCTCGAGGCGGGCACCGGGGTGGGAAAATCGTTCGCGTACCTGGTACCGGCGCTTGCCTGGGCCAGGGCCAATCGCGAGCGCACCGTGGTCAGCACCAACACCATCAACCTGCAGGAACAGCTGGTGGGGAAGGACCTCCCGCTGCTCCGAAAGGCGCTGAGCGACGACGACTACACGCCCACGTTCGCGCTGCTCAAGGGCTGGCGCAACTATCTCTGCCTCTCTCGACTTGCCAGCGCCACCCAGGCCCAGCGCACCCTGCTGGAGCAGGAACGGCTGACCGAATTGTACGACCTCGCTGAGTGGGCCGGCCGCACGGCCGATGGCACGCTCAGCGAGCTCCCGGCCACGCCCAGCCAGGATGTCTGGGACGAAGTGAGCGCGGAGGCCGACCTCTGCACCCGCACCAAGTGCGATTACTTCGACCGCTGCTTCCTGTTCAAGGCCCGCCGGCGCGCGGCCGAAGCGGACGTCGTCGTCGTCAACCATCACCTGCTCGCCGCCGACCTGGCCGTGCGCCAGGCAGCCGACAACTGGCAGGAAGCCGCAGTGCTGCCGCCCTACCAGCGGCTGATCCTGGACGAGGGACACCATCTCGAGGATGTCGCTGCCCGCCATCTCGGCACTCAGGTATCCAGCCGCTCCGCCCGGAGGCTGCTGGCGCGGTTCGAACGCAACGGCCGCGGGCTGCTGCCGACCCTGGCGCGCGAGCTGGGTACGCGCAGCGACCTGCTCAGCAAGGCCAGCCTCGACCTGGTGACCCAGCGCCTGTTGCCCGCCGTGGGAGACTCGCGCCGTGCCACGGACCAGCTGTTCCTGCGGCTCCTGGCGAGGCTCGATCCGGTGCCAGGCGGCCAGTTGCGGCTGGATGACGAGTTCGCCGGAGACGAAGTCTGGACCGACGGACTCGCGTTCGAGCTCGACGCCGCGCTCGGGTCGTACCGCACCATGCGCGACCTTGTAGAGACAGTTGCCGACAGGCTGGCCCAGGTGGACGAGACCGAGCGCCAGGCCCAGCTGCTCCGGGAGCTGCGTGCGGTGATGCGCCGGATCGAGGCGCTGTCGGATGGGCTCAACCGCACGCTCCGCCCGGTACCCGGCGGCCCCGCCGCGGTCCGGTGGATGGAGCGAAGCGGGAGGAAGCAGCAGGACGTGGCACTTTCATCGGTACCGCTCGACCTCGCTCCGATATTGCGCGAGCTGGTGTTCGACCGGCTCGAGACCGTGGTGATCACCAGCGCCACTCTCGCGGCTGGCGGCGAGTTTGACTTCCTCGAGTCACGGCTGGGACTCACCGGCGAAGATTCGCCGGTCACCGTGCGCGAACTGCTGCCGTCACCGTTCGATTTTCCGGCGCACTGCCTGTTCGGCGTTCCTGACGATGTGCCCGATCCCAGGGAGGATGAGGCCGGACACGACGCCGCCGTCGCACGCATCGTGCGCGAGCTGGCTTCAGCCTCGGACGGCGGAATGTTCGTGCTCTTCACCAGCCACGCTGCGCTCCGGCGTGCAGCGGAACGGCTCCGTCCGGTCATCGGGGCCCGCTGGCCCCTGCTGGTGCAGGGAGACGGGCAGCGCGATCAACTGCTGCGGCGATTCCGCGAGGCCGGCAACGCAATCCTGCTTGGCACCGACTCCTTCTGGGAGGGCGTTGACGTGCCCGGCCGCGCGCTCCGGGCACTGGTGCTCACCAAGCTACCTTTCAAGGTGCCGAGCGAGCCGCTGACCGCCGCGCGGCTGGAACGCCTGGAGTCCGAGGGGCAGAACGGGTTCACCAGCTACCTCCTCCCCCACGCTGCGCTCAAGCTCAAGCAGGGCTTCGGCCGTCTCATCCGCACGGAGCGGGACGTTGGCGTTGTGCTCCTGCTGGACCGCCGTATCGTCACGAAACGGTACGGGCCGCTGGTGCTGAATGGACTCCCCAACGCGGAGCAGATCGTGGGCGAGTGGAATACCGTGCTGACACGTTGTGAGGACTTCTTCGCGCGGTTCGGGATCGGGGCGGCGGT
>CAMLHP010000090.1 GCA_946479805.1 uncultured Gemmatimonadota bacterium
CGCGACCCCGGCATTATGAGTGCCGTGCTCTAACCAGCTGAGCTACCCTGCCTTGCGAGCGGCAATCCTAGCAAGTAGACGCCTGCGCGGCAACCTCGGTTCCCCCACGCCCCACGCCCCACGCCCCACGCCCCACTCTCCGTTGGCCCCCCTCTTGCCGTACCACCCCGAAACACCTGCAATCACTGGCGGACAAGTTGAGCGAACCCCTGCACCTGGAGCGCCCCCGCGCCCTCGCGACTGCCACCGGCTCGCGCGTCACTGCGCGGATCGGTGGGACCGACGTCTGGTTTGAGTCCCCTGATGTGGTGCTGCGGCCCTCGGTCGAGGCCTTTGTCGCGGCATTCCTGATCCCGTCGTTGGGCCTCCGCCGTCGCCTGGATGTCTCAGTGCATGCGTGTCCGGATTTCGTCGCGAACACGCGGCAGGTTGTGGAGCTGGTGCATCAATGGTGGCGGTACCCGAAGCTGTATCCGGTATATCCCTCCACCATTGGATCCACTGCCGGTTCGCGGCCTCCCCGGTCGGCGCTCTTCTTCACTGGTGGCGTCGATTCCTTCCATTCGCTACTGGCCCTCGGGCGTCACATAGACGATCTGGTGTTCGTGCATGGATTCGACGTGCAGCTGACGGATACGGCTAGGGCCGATGCGTGCGAGCGGATGCTGCGCGACGTCACCGGGAGCACAGGCCAGCGAGTCATCCGGGTGCGCACCAACCTGCGGCAGCATCCAGTCCTTGCGAGCCTGCACTGGGGACGCACCCATGGCGGCGCCCTGGCCGCGGTTGGTCATCTCCTGTCAGGTCATGTGACCTCGGTTCTTGTCTCTTCGTCGAACCCCCTGGGTCACCAGCCGGGCTGGGGATCGCACTGGGCACTGGACCACCACTGGAGCAGCGGCGCGCTTCGGGTGGAGCACGTCGGCGCGGAGTGCAGCCGGAACCAGAAGCTTTCCGCGATCGCCCGGCATCCACTGGTGAGGAAGCACCTTCGGGTATGCTGGGAGAACCGTGACGCAAAGCTCAACTGCGGGCGCTGCGAGAAGTGCCTTCGCACCCAGCTGGGACTGCTCGCGCTGGGGGAAATATCAGGTTCCATGGTCTTCGACCAGCGGGTTCCCCTGGCCGACCGCCTGGGCCGCCTTGCCAGGATCAAGGATCCGGTGCTGTTTCCGATGTATCAACAGATGATTGAAATGGGTCTGCCTGCGGACGTGGAAGCCGCTGTGATTCGGCTGCTGCGGCGAAGCCGAGCGGCCCATCGCGCCCGCCTCGGCCGGGTTCTGGTCGGGCACGCCGAAGGAGTGGCACGGCGGATGTGGCGCCTGTCGCGGCGTGCCATCGCGTCGGGCACCACAGGACCATGACAGTTCACCTCTCGAGGCCCCGATGAAACAATCCGTCCCCCCCGCCGGTGCGATCGTCAACTTCTGCCCGACGGGCATGGTCCCGACTCGGGAAATGACGCCACATGTCCCGCTGACGCCCAGCGAGATCATAGCTGACGTCCGCGACTGCATCGACGCTGGTGCGAACCTGGTGCATCTGCATGCCCGCGACGAGCAAGGCGTTCCCCACTATTCGCGCGAGATCTACGCCAGGCAGATCTCGGGAATTCGCGAGCACTGCCCGGATGTGACCATCTGCGTCTCGTTGTCGGGCAGGACATTCGGAGAGTTCGAACAGCGGTCGGATCCGCTGAAGCTGACGGGTGACCTGCGTCCGGACATGGGGAGCCTCACCCTCGCGTCGCTCAACTTCACCGGCCAGCCCAGCATCAACTCGCCCGACATGGTGCGGCGCCTCGCCGGCGCCATGCTGGAGCGGGGCATCAAGCCGGAACTGGAAGTGTTCGACGTGGGCATGGTGAACTTTGCCAACGTTCTCATCGACAAGGGCCTTCTCGAGCCGCCCTTTTACTTCAACATCCTGCTCGGCAACGTCGCCAGCGCACAGGCGACCCCGGCGCAGCTCGCCGCCATCCTCTCGGCCCTCCCGCACGGGGCCATCTGGTGCCTCGCGGGAATCGGCCGCCAGCAGCTGACCGCCAACACCATGGGCCTGCTGCTGGGCGACGGTGTCCGGGTGGGGCTGGAGGACAACATCTGGCATGACGACGCGAGGACCGAGCTCGCCAGCAACCGGGGGCTGGTTGATCGGGTCGTCGAGCTGGCCGGCATCCTGGAGCGCAGCATCGCGAAGCCGGCGGAGGTTCGCCGGCGCCTCGGAATCGCTCCCCTCTCCCCGGCCTCGCATCATGAAGGCAGTGAACATCGTGTGCCGCAGCGCCGGGCAGCGAACCGTGCCGGAGTGACCGGATGAGGCTGTCGCGAAAGCGGATCGATGTTCGCATCGGCACGCCCGTCGCGGAACGCAGGGGCGGCACGTCGCGCGTCATTGCGCGCGTGGATGACGTGGAGGTGTGGTTCGAAAGCGAAGACCTGGACCTGACGCCCTCGCCAGAAGCGCTGGTGAGTGCCTTCTTGATTCCCTCGATGGCCGCGGGCCGCAGGGTTGTATCCGAAGCGCCGCTTGCCGCGGACTTCGCGGACCACCTGCCAGCGGCGATGGGGCTGGTCCACCGGTGGTGGCGCTATCCGCTGCTGCCTCCAGTTGTGCAATCGCAGGGCGCACTGGAACCAGTGAGGGACCCATCGTCGGTCGCGCTCTGCTTCAGCGGCGGAGTGGACTCGTTCCACTCGCTTCTCAGGGGGCCCCGGAAGCCGGGGCTGCTGGTGACGGTGCACGGGTTCGACGTCCAGCTCACTGACACAGTTCGCGCTGGCCAGGTCAGTGACATGACGAAGGCGGTGGCAGCGGCAACCGGGGCGAGCGGGGCAGTGATCCGTACGAACCTTCGGCGCCATCCACTCTTCATCAGCGCCAGATGGAGCCGCGATCATGGCGGGGCGCTGGCCGCCATCGGCCACCTCCTGCCTCCGTCGGTGGGACGCCTGGTAATCTCATCGTCCTATCCCCGCGCGCTGGGCCGGAAGTGGGGTTCGCACTGGGATCTCGATCCGCTCTGGAGCGGCGCCGGGCTGGTGATCGATCACTTTGGTGAGCACCTCTTCCGGGTCGAAAAGCTCGCTGCGATTGGACGCGAGCCGCTGGTTCGCGAGCACCTCAGGGTCTGCTGGCGCCAGCCGGTCGCACTTCCCAACTGCTCCCGTTGCTTCAAGTGCGTGCGAACCCGAATCCTGCTTTCTGCGGTGGGTGCGCTCGACGGCTTCGAGCTGCTCGAGGGCAACGACACCCTCGCGGCTGACATCGATGCCATGCCGCCCATCGGCCACGCCAAGGCGTTGCACCAGTATCGCTCTGCGCTGAAGGGCCAGCTTCCGCCTGACGTGGCTGCGGCGCTGACAAGGCTCATGGCCCGCAGCCGGGGGCCGGTCCTGCTCGAGAGGCTGGGCGTCATTTCAGGCGCAGCGAAGCTGGGCGCGCTGTCGCGCCGTGTGGCAGCCCGGGCCCGGCGGGGTTTAGGCGTGCCCAGTCCCTGGCGTGCATAGGACGGCATGATCGACACACGCGTTCCACTCGAGCAGGACCTCGAGGGGCTCTTCCAGTGCCTGGGCGGCTATCACCTGCACCTCCTGGGGGACTCACCCCTCGCGGATCCGGAGTATCCCGAGGACACGCTGCTCATGGTTCGCAACCGGATCGCCGAGATCCGGCTGGAGACCAACAGCCTCGTTGCGGTTGACGGCGAGGAGGTGCTCGGGTTCTGCTGCTGGGACTGGTACGACCGTGAACAGCTCGCCGCCAAGACGGTGATAATCACGGTGACGCGGGCAGCCCGCGAGCGAGGAGTGGGGAGCCTGCTGCAGGAGGCGCGCATGCAGCGCATGTGGGACGAGGGCGCACGCTCCATCCACACCTGGAGCGCCGATCCTGCGTCAGTTGCGTGGTACGAGCGGCATTTCGGATACAGGCGCATCGGCCGGGAGCCGATCCGTCACTCGATCCATCGCTTCCGCTGGCAAGATCGGGTCTGGTGGGGCCTCCACCGAGGCACCATCGGGCAGGACACTCTCGAGCATCTCGTGGTGGAGAGATAACTTACGCCCCCTCACCTCATCCTGGTTTCAGGGTTCCGCTGATCCTCACCGGTCCGGCGCCTCCTGCGCCAGGCCGGCTCGCGACACCAGTTGAAACCCCCGCGGCCTGCAACCGTCTTGCGGATTCAGGCATCGAACGATGGGCATGTCCATCTCCGGCTGGCATCGAGTGGAACGATTGCCCACATTGCAGTGCTCCCCCACAAGGAACCTGTCATGAACTGGCGGAAACCCGACTGGCGTCTGGTCGCCGGCGCCGCCCTCGTCGTCATTCTCGGGGGCTGGCTGCTAACCGGAGAAACCGCCACTGCCGACGGCGAGCTGGTAACCACGGTTGAACGCGGCGATTTCGAGGTCACGGTCACCACGTCCGGCGAGCTCAGGGCCCAGAACTTTGTCGAGATCACCGCGCCGCCGGATGCGCGGCTCGCCGAAGCCTTCCAGATGAAGATCCTCTCGATCGTTCCAGAAGGCACGGTCGTGAAGGCGGGCGACGTTGTCGCCGAGCTGGACCGGTCCACGCTCGCGCCCAAGATGCAGGAGTTCACGCTCGCACTGCAGAAGGCCGAGGCCGTTTACGAGCAGGCCATGCTGGACTCGACCCTCAATCTGTCGACCGCGCGCGAGGATATCCGGTCCAAGGAGCTGGCGCTGGAGGAGAAGCGGCTGGCAAAGGATCAGGCCCGCTACGAGGCGCCCACCATCCAGCGCCAGGCAGAGATCGATCTCGAGCGTGCCGATCGAGCGCTCAAGCAGGCCCGCCTCGATTACCAGACCAAGACCGATCAG
Organism: uncultured Gemmatimonadota bacterium; assembly: GCA_946479805.1. The sequence goes on from CAMLHP010000090.1 coordinate 4,851, forward strand.
GCGAAGGCCAAGATGCGAGAGGTCTTTGCGGACGTCGAACGCCAGCGCAGCAAGGTCTCGGCGGTTCAGGCGGTCATGGGACAGTTCACCATCCGGGCTCCTTCCGATGGAATGGTGATCTACGCCAAGGAGTGGAACGGAAAGAAGCGAACGGCCGGCTCCCAGGTCTCGGCGTGGGACCCGGCCGTTGCCACGCTGCCAGACCTGACGCGGATGGAATCGATCACCTACGTCAACGAAATAGACGTTCGCAAGATCAGGGAGGGGCAGGAGGCGACGATCACGCTGGATGCCGACCCGTCGAAGCAGCTTGTGGGCAAGGTGACCCACGTCGCCAACATGGGAGAGCAGCGCCCAAACACCGATGCCAAGGTGTTCGAGGTCGAGATCGAGATCACCGGCGCTGACACCACGCTGCGCCCCGGAATGACCACCGGCAACACCGTGACCACCATGAAGGTCCCCGGCGCGCTCCATGTGTCTCTCGAGGCACTCGACAGCGACAACGGCATTCCCGTGGTGTACCACCGGAAGGGCGGCGGAGTGGTGAAGCAGGAGGTCGAGACTGGTGCCACCAATGACGACCAGGTCGAGATCCTGCGCGGCCTGGAGGAGGGAGACCGGGTTCTCCTGGCTCCGCCCGCAAACGCGGCAGACCTCGAAGTGGAGCGTCTCCAGGGTTCCACCGCGGGCAGCGATACGATACCAGCCGCCGAATCGCCCTCCGCGTTGCCTCCTGACGCGCCCGACACCGACACACTGCGCGCGGCCCCTGACAGCGGCATCGTGGCGCCGCAGGGCTGAGGGGTGCCCGCTCCCTCCGGCGCCACCCGGCTGGCCGTACTTCTTTCGCATCTGGCCTTCAGTGGGCGCACCGCGCTCGAGGCGGTGCGCCACAACCGGCTGCGCGCGGGGCTCACCTCACTCGGCATCCTGTTCGGGGTCGCGTCGGTCATCGCCATGCTCGCCATCGGCAAGGGCGCCGAGCGCGAAATTCTCGAGCAGATGGTGCTGCTGGGCGCCAATAACGTGATGGTTTCGCCGCTGGTGGAACAATCAGAGGGTCAGGTGGAGGAGCGGACCGAGAAGGAGGTCAAGCGGTACTCGCCCGGCCTCACCTACGAGGATACAAAGTCCATCAGGGCGCAGATCCCCCAGGTGGACCTGGTCAGCGCCGAGATAGTCCTCAACACCGACGTCACCCGCGAGGGCCGCCACCGTTCCGGCAAGCTCGTCGGGGTCGATCCCGACTACTTCGAGCTCTTCAACCTCGAGCTGGACCGGGGCAACTGGTTCAGCGGGCCCCAGGCCGAGCGGGGACTGCCGGTGGCGATCATCGGCTATGGCGTCCGGAGCCGCTTCTTCACCACCGAGGACCCGGTCGGCCGCCCCATCAAGGTGGGCAACGTGTGGCTCACCGTGATTGGAGTCCTGGCCGACCGCCGCGTCAGCGATGCCTCGGTGGCCGACCTCGGCATCCGTGATGCCAACATGGACATCTACGTGCCGACCGCCACGATGCTGCTCCGGTTCCGCGACCGCGCCCGCGTTACCCAGCGCGACATCGAGATCGCCGCTGCCGTGTTCGATCGCGACGCCCAGGACACCGAGAACGAGAGCGAAGAGGAGCGGGCCGAGCGGACCAACCGGAACCAGCTCGACCGCATTATCGCGCGGGTCTCGTCCCCGGAATACGTGCCGGCAGTGGCGAAGGTCACCCGGAGGATGCTGGAACGCCGGCACAACGGAGTGATCGACTTCGAGGTGACGGTGCCGGAGCTGCTCCTGAAGCAGCAGCAGCGCACCAAGGCCATCTTCAACGTGGTGCTCGGCGCCATCGCATCGATTTCGCTGGTGGTCGGCGGGATCGGCATCATGAACATCATGCTGGCGTCGGTGCTGGAGCGGATCCGCGAGATCGGCGTCCGCCGCGCGATGGGCGCCACCCAGCAGGAAATACTGATGCAATTCCTGAGCGAGGCGGTGATCATCAGCGTGGCCGGCGGTGTCGCCGGGATCATACTGGGAGCACTCTTCAGCGCCGGCATCGAGCGCTTCGCCGGGATCACCACGCTGGTGTCCTATCCATCGATAGTGGTGGCCTTCGGGGTCTCGTTCGCCGTCGGCGTCGGGTTCGGCATCGTCCCCGCCTACCGAGCCGCCAGGCAGGACCCGGTGGCCTGCCTCCGATACGAGTGAGCCGATGACTCCACTGCGCCGCGCACTGACTGGCTGGTTTCTGGCTCTCGTGGTGCTGCCGGCCGGAGCCCGCGCCCAGGTCGCTGCACCGGATTCCCTCACGCTCCAGCGCGCGATCGAGCGGGCCCAGACCACCGGCAGGTCAGGAGTCTCGGCCCGTGCCACCCGCGACGCGGCTCGCTACCGCGACGACGCATTCGGCGCGCGGTACCTGCCGCAGCTCTCGATCGGCGGCACCCTGCCACGCTACAACAGGGCCATCATTCCGGTGCTCCAGCCCGATGGCACAACTCTGTTCCGGTCCCAGAACCAGACGGAGGCCGAGCTCTCGGCCACGATCACCCAGCGGCTGCCCACCGGCGGAGACCTGTTCATCACGTCATCGCTCGCCACGCTGCAGGTGAGCGGCGCGGAGAGCGTCAGGACCTGGTCGTCCACGCCGGTGTCCTTCGGCATCCGGCAGGAGCTGTTCCGGCCCAATACCTACGCCCTCGACCGGCGTGAGAGGCCGGTACGAAACGAGGTGGCCGAACGGAGCTATGTCGAGGCGATGGAGAGCATCGCGCTCGACGTGACATCGAAGTTCTTTGATGCGTATTCCGCCCGGTCCACGCTCGCCAACGCGGAAACCAACGCGGCGGTCAACGACACGCTCTACCGGCTCAACGAGGGGCGCTACCAGGTCGGGAAAATCGGGGAGAACGACCTGCTGCAGAGCGAGCTGGCGCTGCTTCGTGCGCGCACCTCGGTTGATGGTGCACGGCTGGAGTACGACCGGGCGATGGCGGCGCTACGGCTGGCACTCGACCTGCCGGTCGATGCGCCCCTGGACCTGGTCGTTCCAGTGAACGTCCCCGAGTTCGGCATCGATACGGCTCTGGCGGTGTCCGAGGCTTTGGCCAACCGCTCGACCGTGAGCCAGGTGAGGCTCAACCAACTCCAGGCTCGGCGCGCCGTCGGCCAGGCAAGGCTCGAGAATGGATTCGGGGCCACGGTGCAGGCGAGCCTGGGCTTCAACGCCACCGCGTCGGAATTCGACTTCGCCTACCGCAACCTGCTCGAGGCACGCCAGGCAACAGTAAGCGTCGAGATCCCCCTGATGCAGTGGGGAGCGCGGAAGGGTGAGGTCCGGGCGGCGGAGGCCGAACTGAAGCGGGCCGAGAGCGAGGGTGAAGTGACACTGGAACAGGTAGAGCAGGAAGCCCACTTCGCGGCGCGACAGCTGCTGCAGGCCCGCCGCTCGCTGGCGCTCTCTGCCAAGGCCGACACCGTGGCGGCCAAGCGGTTCGAGGTGGCGTACAACCGCTACGTGATCGGCCGGATCGACATCGACAACCTGTACGTTGCCCAGGCCGAGAAGGACCAGGCGCTGAACCAGTACGTGCAGGCATTGAGGGCGCACTGGCTGGCATACTACCGGCTGCGGCAGCTCACGCTGTATGACTTCGCGGAGCGGCATCCGATACGGCAGTGATCCGGGATCTCATCGGCTGAAGCCGC
>CAMLHP010000091.1 GCA_946479805.1 uncultured Gemmatimonadota bacterium
TCCAGGGGCCAGGCATCGCCACAAGCATCTTGCCAGGTGATTCCGTACTCTTGCAGCATGTGGAAGGTTACAGCGCGCTCGTAGTTCTGCAGCGACGTGGTTGCGTCCGTTCTAGCGCGGCGTTTGGCCCCCATCGGTCATGCTCCTCCGTGCGGTAGCTGCCTTCGGTCTGTGCGACATAATGCACCAGGTAGCAGGCGGTTGCATAACCCTATTTACGCGCTGACCTCGCCCCTTTCGCCCCGCTCAGGGTGACGAGCGCGGCCCCTTCGCTCCGCTCAGGGCGACGCCCTTACCGCCTTGACCGCCTGACCGCTCTGGCCGACTGTTGCCGTTCCCGCTTTCACGCCGTTACCGTTAGCTCATGCAGCTCGACCTCCCCAACCGCGCCATCACCGGCTTCCACCTCGACGACGAGGGCCAGTGGGTCGCCGAGCTGGACTGCGGCCACACCCAGCACATGCGCCACGACCCGCCCTGGCAGGTGCGCGAGTGGGTCACCTCCGAGGCTGGGCGCGCCGAGAAGATCGGCACCGAGATCCCCTGCCGCCTCTGTGGTGAAGCGCTCGCCACCGACCCCCATTCCCAGGACGAGAGTGACGACTGATCGCCGCACTTTCCTCGAATACAGCGCAGGCCTCGGCGTCGCCGCTGCGGGCCTCAGCTCCTGCGCCACCTCGGTCGCCGGCAGCGCGCCCGCCGCGCCAGCAGCGGGCTATGCCTCGGGTTTCCGCGCCGCACCCATGCCCGTGGTTCGCATCGGCATGGTGGGCGTCGGCGGCATGGGCACGGTGCACCTCGAGAACCTGCTCGCCATCGAGGGGGTCGAGATCCGCGCCATCTGCGACATAGTCCCCGAGAAGGTCACCGCCGCACAGGAAAAGGTCGCGAAGGCCGGTCAGCCCCGTCCCACCGGCTACTCCCGCGGCGAGCTCGACTTCCAGCGGATGATCGACTCCGAGGAACTCGACCTGGTCTACAGTGCCACTCCCTGGGAATGGCACGTGCCGGCCTGCATCTACGCCATGGAGAACGGCAAGCACGCCATCACCGAAGTGCCGGCGGCCTACACCGTGGATGATTGCTGGAAGCTGGTGGAGACCGCCGAACGACAGCAGAAGCACTGTATCATGATGGAGAACTGCTGCTACGACCGGCTCGAGATGCTGATGCTCCACCTCACCCGTATCGGCATGCTGGGCGAGCTGCTCCACGCCGAGTGTGGCTATCTCCACGACCTGCGTGAGCTGGAGTTCTCGCATGAGGGCGAGGGGCTCTGGCGCCGGTTCCACGCCATGGAACGGAACGGCAACCTCTACCCCACCCATGGCCTCGGCCCCATCTCCCAGTGCCTCGGCATCAATCGCGGCAACCAGTTCGACTTCCTGGTGTCGATGAGCTCCAAGGCACGCGGCATGGAACTGTTTGCCACGGAACACTTCCCGTCCGACGACCCGCGACGGGCCGAACGCTTCGTCTTGGGCGATGTCAACGTTTCGCTCATTCGGACCGTGAATGGCGAGTCGATCTACCTCACCCACAACGTCCACAGCCCCCGGCCCTACAGCCGGGATCTGATGCTGCAGGGAACCAGGGGACTGGTGCAGGGATGGCCCAGCCGGGTGCATGTCGAGGGCACCAGCAAGGCGCACACGTGGGATGACGCGGCGAAGTGGTATGAAACCCACGAGCACCCGTTCTGGAAATCAGAACAGGTGAGGCAGGCGTCACGCGGTCATGGCGGGATGGATTTCCTGGAGGATTACCGGCTCATCAGCTGCCTTCGCGCCGGCGAGCCGACCGACCAGGACGTCTACGACGCGGCGGCGTGGAGCGTCGTCGGCCCGCTGAGCGAGCGTTCGGTCGCATCAGCCGGCCGACCGCAGGACGTGCCCGACTTCACCCGTGGCGGCTGGAAGTCGCGGGAGCCGCTGGGGATAATCGAGTAAACTCCGCCATTCTGGGCGTCAGCGCTCCAGCGAGCTCACCGCGCTCTGCGACTCAAGCAGCTGGATCTGGCGGTCCGCAAGCTCCTTGCGGCGGTCAGCCACTGCCCTCTGCTTCTCGGCCGTATCCTTCTGCGCTTCGAGAACCCGGCGAGTCTGGCGCACCACGTTCTCCGACTCGCGGCCCACGCGGGTGGAATCCTCCAGCACCTGGGTGCGCCACTTTTCCTTCTCGTCCAGCAGCCGCTGGCTCTGTTCCGCCACCCGCCTCAGTGAGCGCGCCTCTTCCCGCCGAGCCTCGGCGAGCTTGATCGCAGCATCCGCCACGTCCCGCTCACGCTCCTGCATGCGAAGCCGCACTTCGAGTGCGCCCCGCTGGCGCTCGAGCTCGAGACGGTCGCCTTCGCGCTTCTCCTTCTTCGCTAGGTCGAGTCCGCGCTTGGCGGTCTCCAGCTGCGACTTCCGGATGTCGATCCGTGCCTCGGCGCGGCTCTTGTCGGTCTTGGCCCGGTCAATTGCGGCGGACGCCTGAGACTCGAGGTCGCTGGCATGGTCCAGATCGGACCGGAGCTCGGCCGAGGTGCCAACCAGGATCACCGGTTCCAGGGCGTCGCCGCTCATCGCCCTCTGGGCACTGGCGGGCAGGACCACCCACAGGAGCAGAACTGCCTGCGCAAGCGCGATACGCGCCACGTTGGGGGAACGCATGGGAACTCCTTGACAGCCGGTCAGTTAATGGGCGCTCCGGGGTCGTACCTATACCCGGTAGCGTGCCACTATTTTAACCCCGAATCCGGGCGCTCACGAGAGCGCCGCACAGCCCCAACCCGGAGTTTCGTGATGGGACGCAACCTTGCTGCGGTCATCTCACTCGCACTTGTCATGGCCGCCAGGCCGGCTGCGGCGCAGGACGCGCCACCCGAGCAGCTCACGACCTCGGTCAACCTCGGCCTCGTGAACGTGGCCGGCAATACCCGGTTCACCACTCTCTCGGGAGACGAGCGGCTGGAGTACATCACCCTCGATTCGCTCTGGCGTTTCGGCCAGTCGTTCGCAGCGGTCTATGGCCGGAACGAGGACTCGACTACAGCAAGTTCCTACAAGCTCAACGGCCGAGTTGACAGGACGCTGGGCAGCAGGCTGTCGGCGTTTGCCGGCGCCGGCTGGGAACGCAATCGCTTCGCCGGCATTTCCCGCCGGTTCGAGGAGATCGTGGGTCTCGCGTACCAGGTGCTGGCGCTCGAGCGCGACGAGCTCAGGCTGGAGGCCGGCGCCGCGTTCAACCAGCAGAAGAGCATCGCCGGAATCTCGGACAATTTCGTGGCAGCGCGGGGCGCGGGGTCGTACAAGCATCACTTCAATGCGACGGCGTACTTCCTCCAGCTGGCCGAGTTCCTCCCCAATCTCGACAACGGTGATGACCTGAGGATCAATACCGAGTCGGCGCTGGTGGCGCCGCTGTCGAAGGCCATCGCGCTCAAGCTGTCTTATGCCATCAAGTTCGACAACCTGCCCGAGCCGGGCTTCGAGAAGACAGACAGGATTTTCACCTCAGGCATCCAGGTCACGTTCTGAGGGGGTAGCCATCCCGTTGTCCCTGAAAGGGGACAACAAGGGGGCCCGCCCCTTTACGAAACGCCCGCCGGGCTGCATAGTGAAGGACGGATTGGACACCCCTCTTCTGGAGGCGATATGGACCTGCTGATGACGCTCCTGATCGGTCTCATCGTCGGTGCACTGGCCAAGTTCCTGATGCCCGGCGATGATCCAGGTGGGATCATCATTACTATCATCCTGGGCATTGCCGGCGCGTTTGTCGCAAAGCTGATTGGCGGGGCGCTGGGATGGTATGGAGAAGGCGACGCGGCCGGCTGGATCATGTCCGTGCTCGGCGCAATGCTCCTGCTGTTCATCTACCGCATGATCAAGAGGAAGCGGCCTGCAGCCTGACGCTGGTTTTCACAAACAAGGCGGGCGGCGAGGAACTTCTCGCCGCCCGCTTCGTTTCTACCAGAGAAGCGTCAGTCGTTGAGCACGAAGGTCAGCTTCAGTACCACGCGGTACATCGTGATCTTCCCGTTCTCGACATCACACTTCATGGACTTGACCCAGCAGCCCTTGACCTCCTTGACGGTCTTGCTGGCGCGGGACACGCCCTTGACGATGGCATCCTCGAAACTCTTGGGCGAGTTGGATGACACCTCGATGATCTTGGCAACGCCCACTACGGCCTCCTTTGGGGGTTAGCGCACTTCGAAGTCGCGCGACCCGGCCGATGCGCCGTTTGCGAAGACCTCGACCTTGTAGGTTCCAGTGGGCCAGGCACTGGCTCTGGAAATGTGGAACTCGGTCACCTCGTCTCCGGTGGGGCTGATGGACTGCGTGCTGGAATCGACCACGGCGGTCTGGCCATCCTGGGAATAGCTCCACACCGCCTTCATGGTGGCGGTGGCCGGAGCGCCCGAGGTCGCCACCGAGGCGTAGATGGTGTCGCGGGTGCCGAATGTGGTCATCGGCATGCTTACCCGCTTGTCCACGCCGATGGCCTTGCCCAATTCGATGCCAGTTACACTGAGTGTGGTGGACGGCATCGCCATGGTGGTGTCGGCCCCACCGATGGTCGGGGCAGGTTCCTTCTTGCATCCAGTGGCGCCGACCAGCGCGATCAGGGCAGCCGCGCCAAGCATGCGTTGCAGGCGAATCATCGTGTGCGTCTCCTCGCGGTTTACGCGTTCTCGTTGGGGATCTTGAGCACCTGATCCGGATAGATGAGGTCTGGATCCTTGATGATGTCGCGGTTCGCCTCGAAGATGCGCCGCCATTTGGATGCATCGCCATACAGCGACTTGGCGATCTTGGACAGGCTGTCACCCCGCTTCACTGTATAGGTCTGCTCCTCTGGGGTGGACTCCGGAGTCTCCCTGGCGGTCGAACTCGAGCCGCTCTGGACGTCCGAAAAGTCCGGCATTGGTTTTCTGAGGTCTGCCATGGTTGTTCCTTGTTGGGGGATAAGAACACCCGGTCTGTTGGATATACCGGCCCGACAGCCCTGCGTCAAATGTTGCACTGGGAACCGCGGGAGCGGGGTGATGGGGGTCACAGGACAGACGGACAGACGGACAGACGGACAGACGGATAGACGGATAGACGGATGAGCGGACATCAACGTATCTACAGCGTGGTCAGGCGGATACCGCGTGGCCGAGTTGCCACCTATGGTCAGGTGGCAGGCCTTGCAGGGCTGTCTGGTCATGCGCGGCAGGTGGGATATGCGCTTCACGCGCTGCCGTCCCACTCCCGAGTTCCCTGGCACCGGGTGATAAATGCCAGGGGCGAAGTGAGTCCCCGCGCCAACGGGGAACGATTGACCCAGCAGATGCTGCTTGAGGACGAGGGTGTCGAATTCGACGCCCGTGGTCGGCTCAAGCTGAAGCGTTTTCAATGGAGACCACGATGAAGACTCCTGAGGTATGGCTGCGCGGTCCGGTGCCAAACATTCCGGCGCCGCTGCAACCGCTGGCCCATGCACTGATGCAGGCGGCAGAAGACGCCGAACGCGTACTCGGCACAATGGATGATGATGCACTTTGGGAGCGGCCGGGCGGCGCCGCGGCTGTCGGGTTCCACATCCGCCACGCAGCACAGGCCCTCGACCGGCTGTTCACCTACGCCCGCGGAGAGTCGCTGACCGAAGCACAGCGAGCTGTGCTCAGCACCGAAAAGGAGCCAGCTGGAACTTCTGCCGAGCTGGCAACGTTGTTTTCCAGCAGCATCGCCGCCGCGTTGGCCCAGCTGGAGGGGACCGACCCCACTGCGCTGGCTGATGTCCGCGAAGTGGGCCGAGCCCGGCTCCCTTCCACGGTGCTGGGATTACTTTCCCATGGTGCGGAACACACTGCGCGCCACGTGGGCCAGGCCATTACCACTTCAATAGTGGTGGCGGGCGCGCGGACCACAACCTGACATTGCCCGGAGCCACGGCCTTCCATGCCCAGGTACGAAACGCGTCCCACGGATGCCGAGTTCAACCAGTACTACGCGGGGTACGTTGAGGAGGCCGCTGAAGGCGATATCCTCCAGACGCTGGCGCGGCAGGGCGACGAGACCCACCGGCTGCTTTCGTCGCTGGGCGAGAGTCAGGCGCTGCATCGCTACGCCGAGGGCAAGTGGAGCGTCAAGGAGGTCGCGCTTCACCTGGCCGACGCCGAGCGGGTGTTCGGTTACCGCGCCCTGACTTTCTCGCGGGCGGATGCAGGGCCGTTGCCCGGCTTCGACGAGAATTCCTGGACCCCGGAATCGCACGCCGATCGCCGCACCATCCAGGACATTGCGGGTGAGCTGGCATCGGCTCGGCAAGCCAATCTCAGGTTCTTTGCCGGCGTGGACGACGAGCAATGGCTGCGTCAGGGGACTGCCAGCGGGAATCCGTTCAGTGTGCGAGCGCTGGCGTGGATCATCGCCGGCCACGAGGCACACCATATCAGGATCCTGAAGGAGCGGTACTTCAATGGAGCGTGAACGCGCGACGTTTGGCGCGGGGTGTTTCTGGGGCGTGGAAGTCACGTTCCGCAATGTGCCCGGCGTGGTGGATGCGATTTCCGGGTACAGTGGCGGCACCACTGAGCGGCCCACATACCAGGAAGTCTGCCGACACGGCACCGGGCACGCCGAGGTGGTCGATGTTACCTTCGACCCGGAGCGGGTGACTTACCAGCAGCTGCTGGATGTGTTCTTTGCCAGTCACGATGCGACCCAGCTCAACCGCCAAGGACCGGATGTGGGCGACCAGTACCGCTCGGTGATCTTCGTGCACGACCAAGCCCAGCGCGATGCCGCAGAAGCCGCGCGGGAACGGTGGCAGGCGAGCGGGCGATACAGGAAGCCGATAGTGACCGTCATCGAGCCGGCACAGCCCTTCTGGCCGGCGGAAGAGTATCATCAGCGATACCTCGAAAAGCGGGGACTGGCGAGTTGCCATGTCTGACTGCCGGGGCGTGAGGCGTGGGGCGTGGGGGGGACGGGAGAAGTGAGGAGGGCGAGAGTTCTGAAGGCGGCCCCGAACATTCCAACCAATCGAGATATGCGCCATTTCATCCTGGTTCCCGCTCTGGTCCTGCTCGCGGCGTGCGGTGCCGACGCGCCGCCAGTACCTGAGGCTGAAGTCAGCGCCGAGGTCACCACGCTGCCAGCAGTGACGACTGCTGACACCACACAATCCCCGGTCATAACGGTGTACAAGTCTCCCACCTGCGGCTGCTGCACGGGCTGGGTGGATCATGTGAAGGCCGCGGGTTACCAGGTGGAAGTGCACGACATCGACAATGTCAATCCGGTGAAGGATGACGCCGGCGTGCCGGCCAGCGCCCGGTCGTGCCATACAGCGATCGTGGACGGCTACGCCCTGGAGGGACATGTGCCGGCGGAGGACATCGCCAGGCTGCTCAAGGAACGGCCCGCCATTGCCGGACTCGCGGTGCCGGGGATGCCCACCGGATCGCCGGGGATGGAAGTACCCGGCCAGCCGGCGGACAAGTATGATGTGGTCGCCTTCAAGGCAGACGGCTCCACCGAGGTATATGCGAGCCATTGAGCTCGCAGCAGCACTACTGAGCCTGGCAGCGTGCGCCCCGCCCGTGAGTGGGCCCGCGCCGCTGCCACTCCTCGATCGCCAGACCAGTGGCACAACGGCACTGCTCCAGGCTGTCAGCGCGCCTGCACCAGACACGGTGTGGGCAAGTGGCCATCGCGGCACATGGGCACGCACCACCGACGGCGGCCATACCTGGCGTCTGGGCACCGTGCCCGGCGCTGATTCGCTCCAGTTCCGTGACGTACACGCCGCAAGCGCCGACACCGCGTGGCTCCTCTCCGCCGGAAACGGCTCGATGTCGCGGATCTACCGCACCACGGACGGCGGGGCCAGCTGGTCTCAGCAGTTCGTCAACCGCGACAGTAGTGCCTTCTACGATTGCTTTGATTTCTGGGACACGCGCCGGGGAGTGGCCTTCAGCGACCAGGTCAACGGGCGCAGCATGATCCTGGTGACCGACAACGGCGGGGAGAACTGGCGGCTGCTGGAGCAGGGCCAGGCTCCGCAGGCTCTCCCTGGTGAGGGAGCCTTCGCTGCCAGCGGCACCTGTGTCATCACCCGGCCCGGTGGGCAGGGCTGGATCGGCACCGGCAATGGTCCGGCATCACGGGTGCTGCACACCGATGATTATGGAAGGAGCTGGAGCGTCTCCGAGGCTCCCATCGCTGCGGGTGAAGCGGCAGGAATCGCATCGGTGGCGTTCAAGTCGAACCGGGTGGGGGCGGTGCTGGGAGGACCCATAGCACATCCTGATTCCGTGACCGACAACGTCGCGCTCACGACCGATGGCGGCGACACCTGGATCACCGGTGGGCGGCCGAGCTTTCCTGGCGCGGTCTTCGGTGCGGCGTTCGTGCCGGGCACTGAGGCAACGCTGGTGGCAGTAGGACCGCGCGGGGCCAGTGCCTCACGCGACGGCGGCCGAAACTGGGTGCCTGTGGATACGGTCAGCTACTGGGGCATTGGCTTCGCGCCCGACGGCACCGGCTGGCTGGTGGG
>CAMLHP010000092.1 GCA_946479805.1 uncultured Gemmatimonadota bacterium
TCACGGACCAGATGGACATGATGGCCAGGACGAAGACGATGCCCTTGGCGAACCACCCCATGTGGCCCCAGAGCGTGATCAGATCTACACCCATCGGATTGCCTCTCTCGTCGTGAAGTACTGGTGAGCCCGCCCCGAACGGGGGCGGGCGTGATCATCACGTGAACGACACGCCTTGCTGAACCTTCACCCGTACCGGCTGGCCGGCCAGCATCCCGGGCTTGAACACGCTCTTCAGGATCATCGCCTTGGCCGGAGCCTCGAACACCTTGGAGGTGCTGCTCAGGATCCGAACCGAACCGGGCTCGACCTTGCCGTCGGCGCCCACGATGAACTCCATGTCAACCCGGGCGGCGACACCCTCCATGCCTGCCGGGGTCTGCTTGGGACCGGCGGTGATCAGCCTGGGTGCCTCGTCGGCCTCGGCCGAACTCACCACCACGCTGCCGACGTCAACCGGACCCGTGCCGCCAATGACGCCGGTGGAGATGCCGCCCTCGACACCCTTGCCGGTGAAGTCCCGCGGATCGAACGGCTTCTGGTTGAGGTCAATGGGCGGAATGTCCTTGGGGATGTCCGCCACTGCCACCACCGTCTGGAAGCCCTGCGGCGGCGGATTGGCGCTCACGATAACGTCCTCTGGCGGCGGGGGCGGCGGCGGCTCCGGAGCCGGCGGCGGCTTGATGATGAATGCGGTAGTGTCGAACTGGCGCTCGGCGATGGTCTCCGCCACGCCCTGGGTCGCCTTGATGGCGCCGAAAATCAGGGCCGCGTGGAGCACGACCGAAACCAGGGTTTGCCCCAGCGTCGTCTGCCTCTGCGCCTTGGACTCGATCAGGTTGTCAAACACTCCCAACACCTCCAGATGAAGGAGACCGAGGGCTGGAACGTATCGCCGGTTCGGTTGCCACGCACTCTCCGTCGCATGACAAATACATGACAAACGGATTAGGCGTTGTAATGCACGCAGCCGAATGCGGCGCAACAACATGATGGCGTGGGATCATGAACCTGGCGCTGGCCGTGTGGTTACAGACTGTTATCGGCTGGGTGACAGCTGGGGTTCAGGGCTCGGTTGAGGCGGTGTCGGCGAGTTGCGGAGGTGGCGCCTCCGGCGAGGCATCGGTGCGTGGAAGTACCACCGTGAAGGTCGACCCGCGGCCGGCACGGCTCTGGACCGAGATACTCCCGCCATGGGCCTCGGCGATCCACTTGGTGATGGAGAGGCCCAGCCCCACGCCTGGCCGGGCGCCGGTGCGGGAACGGGCCTGGTCGGCCCGCCAGAAGCGGTCAAAAATGTGGGGCAGGTCTCCCGGCGCCACGCCTATCCCGCTGTCGCGCACCCGCATGACCACCGAGGCCTCCCGGTCCTCCAGCTCAAGCGACACCGACCCGCCCGCCGGCGTGTACTTGACGGCGTTGGTCGCGAGGTTGAGGAGCATCTCGCGAATTCGGGACGGCTCCACTGCCATGATGACCGGCTCGGCGGGCACGTCGGTTGTCACCGCCACGCCACCTGCCTCCGCCAGCATCCCGGCGGTCTCGGCCACATCGAGGATCAGGGCGGTGAGGTCGGTGGCCTCGAGCGTGAGGGGAGCGCGCCCCTCGTCGGCACGCGCGAGCGTGAGGAGGTCCTCGACCAGCTCGTTCATCTGGTTGAGCTCTTCCAGCGTTTCGTCCAGTGTGGCGATGATCTCGGAAGGAGTCCCCGGGTGGGTGAGCGCGCGCTCCACGCCGGCGCGAAGCACCATCAGCGGTGTCTTCAGTTCGTGGCTCGCGTCGGCAGTGAAGCGGTGCAGCCCATCGAAGCTCTGTTCGAGGCGCGCCAGCATGCCGTTGACGGTGAGAGCGAGCCGCGCGATTTCGTCGTTGCTGAGCGGGACTGCCAGCCTCCGGTGGAGGCTCCGCCCGTCCTTGATGGCATCCACTTCATCCATCAACCCGCGCACCGGCCTCAGCGCGTTGCCCGAGAGCCAGTATGCCAGGAGCACGGCCAGCAGGATCACCAGCGGTGACACCGCCAGCATGGCCCGCGCAAGCACCCGCGGATCGAACGATCCCACCATCGGCGCCGCCACCAGCAGCGCGCCAATCTCCTGGCCGGCGGTGCGCACCGGCGTCACCACGTAGCGCACCGCGCCACCCTGCACCGCCAGGTCCAGAGTGGTCGGCGGTACCGGATCCTGGTTGGCAGGCACTTGCTGGGAGAGCCGTTGCAGCGCGGTAAACCCGAGCTCGCGAATCGGCTCGGATGCGAACAGCACGGCCCCATTGCGGTCCACCAGCACGACGTAGTCGCGGAAGGACTCGAAGTACGATCCAGTTGCGGGGTTGAGGCTGCGGGAATAGTCGAACGGCCCGCGCAGCGAGTCCTGCGTTAGCAGCGTGTCGCGCCGGTCCTGGCGGACCAGCGTCCCGTACACCCTGTAGGACTCCTCCAGCCAGCGCACGCCGAGGCGGGTTTCGAGCGCCACCCGGTCGTCGATCTCGATGAGGCTGGGCCGGCGCAGCTCGAAGTAGAGCGAAACGGCAAATGCCAGCAGCGACAGCAGCAGCGCCCCGAAGAACCACGCGGTCATGCGTCCGCGCAGGGTCCGCATCGTCAGGGTGCCTTGACCACGTAACCCACGCCGCGCACCGTGTGGACCAGCTTCCCGTCGTGGCCCGAATCCACCTTCTTGCGGATCCGGTTGATCACGACGTCCACGATGTTGGTGCCCGGGTCGAAGTGATAGTCCCAGGCGTACTCGGTGATGAGCGTGCGGGACATCACCCGGGGCGAATGGCGCATCAGGTACTCCAGGACCGAATACTCCTTGGGCGTGAGTTCTATAGCCTGCCCGGCCCGCCGGACCTCGCGGGTGGCTGTGTCGAGCTCGAGGTCCGCAACAGTCACGACGGCCGACCTGAGCTGCTGGGGCCGGCGTCCAAGGGCCTCCACCCTCGCGAGCAGCTCCTCGAAGGCGAACGGCTTTGTCACGTAGTCATCGGCGCCGGCCCGGAGGACAGTGACCTTGAAGTCCAGCGCATCCTGCGCGGTCAGCACCAGGACGGGCAGGGTGTTGCCCCGGTCACGCAGGGTGCGAAGTACCTCCAGCCCCGACATTCCCGGCAGCCGAAGGTCGAGCACCAGGAGGTCATAGAGCCCGCCCGAGGCCAGGCGCAGTCCTTCCATGCCGTCGTTGACCAGGTCGGCGTGATATCCATGCTCTTCCAGTCCCCGCTTCACGTAGTCGCCGACGGTGCGGTCGTCCTCGATCACAAGGATCTTCATGTGCCGCCTCCCTTGGCCGGCAGGATGATGCGAAAGCGTGAGCCGCGGCCCGCATCGCTCTCGACCTCGATGCGGCCACCATGCGCGTCCACCAGGCCCCACGCAATGGAGAGGCCCAGGCCAGTGCCCTTCCCCGGTTCCTTGGTAGTGAAGAACGGGTCGAAGACCCGTCCGTGCACGGCCTGGTCCATGCCGGGGCCCGTGTCGCTCACTTCCACCATCACCTCACCTGGCTGCGGTCCGGCGCCGGTGCGAAGGCCAAGCTGCCCGCCCGACTCCATGGCATCGAGCGCATTGATGACGATGGCGAGGAGCGCTTGCACCAGCTGTTCGGAGTTGGCCTCCACCGGCAACGGCGAGGGCGCGAAGTTCCGGTCGACCGAGACACGCCGGAATCGCTTGTGATGCCGGGCCAGGTCCAGGGTCGCGCCCACGATGGCGTTCAGGTCCTCCTGCTTGCGACGGCGGGCCCCGACCCTGCTGAAATCAAGCAGCCCGTTGACTATGCGGCTGCAGCGGTCCACTTCGCGCCCGATCAGCCTCACAAACTCCAGCGCGCCAGCTGCATCGGCCACTGGCTGCTCGAGCCGGTGAGCCGCGGCGTCCACTGCGCCACCGATAGTGGCCAGCGGATTGTTGATCTCGTGCATGACACCTGCCGCGAGCTGTCCCAGCGATGCCAGCTTCTCGCTCTGGAGAATGCGGGCCTGGACCCTGCGCCAGGCGGTGATGTCCTCGCCGATGGTGACTACGTGGCTCACCCGGTCGCCGTCGAGGTGCATCGGCAGCCGGGTCTGCCGGTAGACCCGGGTGCCCTCGGGAGTGTCGACCTCCACTTCCGACACGCCAGGGTCGTCACCCTCGAAGATCCCATCGAGCGCCTGACGCAGCTCCGGCGCGGGCTGGCGGCTCAGTACCTCGAACACGCTCCGGCCCACCGCGTCCTCGCGGCGGACTCCCTGAATTCCCATCTCGCGACTCCGGTTCCAGATCAGGATCCGGTAGTCGCGATCCACCACGTACAGCCCCACAGGCAGCGAGTCGATGATGAGGCTGGCAAAGCGCCACGCGTCCTCCACCTCGCGCGAGCGCTGCGCCACTTCCTGGGCCCACGCTTCTGCAACCTCGGCGGCGCCGAAATGTATGGCCAGCTGGTTGGCTGCTGCTTCCAGCAGCTCAGCCCGCTCCGCGGCCTTCCTGGACAGCTCGATTGCACCCAGCATGCGACCGAACCTGCGCACCGGCACCACGACCCGGTCGCGATCGAGCGGCAGCAGCGAGTAATCGGCCACTATGTCGGGCGTCGCGTCATCGCCGCCGCGGAAGCCGGTCAGCGCGCCCAGTGCCCGGTCGCGGCACCACACCGTCACGCTGTCGCCGAGGGCTCGCTGCATCAATCCGGCGGTGGCAGCGGCTGCGCGATGGGGCTCCGACGTCGCCGCCAGCTCGCGGGCCAGCTCCGCCAGGACTTGTGCCTCCATCGGGTCGCCTCGGGTCAGCCCGGCCCCCGGCGCGGCGCCGATGCCACGCCGACAATGCGCCAGCCGTCACGCGAGCGGGCCAGCAGCACATGGTCCACCCGCGCTCCGGCGGCGCCCCTGAGCACGGTCCACACTGCGGCGATGTCGCCATCCTGCCGAACATCGAAGCGGAGGGTCTCGACGTTGGCCAACCCGGCCGGCAGCGCCCCGCGACTGGCGGCCAGCGTGTCGAGCCAGGCGTCGGCACCGCGAATGCTCTGCCACACACCCGACTCGGCGGTGATCACCTGAAGTGAGTCCCAGAGCAGGCCGCGCACCGGCTCCAGCGCGCGGGCGTCGATCCCCCGGTAATAACTGGCCACGACGTTGCGAATCTCGGCCTCGTCGGCGCGGCTCCCGGCTGGCGTGCGATCCTCGATCACGCAGCCTGAGAGCAGCACGACCGACGCGAGCGCCAGGGAGCGGTACATCTGGTTCCTCCGGAGGTTTCGCGGAAGATAGCTGTCAGTCGGCGTGGCGAAAAACCAGCAGATGGTCATGCCGCGCCTCAAAGCGCGCGCGAGCCGACGGCATCACCACATCGTCGAGATCGACCTGGGCGACACTGACGTCCGCCAGGCCCACGATTGCGGTGACGGGGCCGCCCGACCGGACCCGGATCGAAATGGCGGTGGCAGATGGGCGCTGCCGAACCTCGACGTCGAGCACAGCTGACCCCACCCTGAGGCGGTCCAGTCCCATCGCCCGCCAGCCTTCGGGAGCCGCAGGCATCACAGTCAGGACTCCGTTGCCATCCACCATCACCCCGAAGAGCCCGTTCACGCCATCCTCCAGAGCGGCCGCAGCGCGGGTCGTGTCGGACCCGAACATCACCACGCTCCTCGCATTTACCAGGGAGCCCGCCTCGCGCAGGCGATGGAGCGCTCCTTCTGCGGGAACCGTTCGGCAGGCAGTCACGGGCGTGTCCGCTGCCCGGACGACCCCTTGCAGTCCCGCCGCCCGAAGGCCCCGGGCCAGGAATGCGCTTTCGGGTGAATCGAGTGCGCCCCTGCTGGCCGCTTCCTCGCACAGGAAGGATGACCAGCTGAATGCACGATTGATGTCGGCCTCTGGCGTGCGGAGCCGAGTGCCAAGCTTGCCGAGATGATCGGCATGCTGGGCCCGCTGCGAGGCGAGGCCTGCGATACCGCGGCGTCGGAGGTGGTCCCTCGTGCGTCGTTCACCTGCGTCATCGGCAGCAGCGATCGCCACCAGTCGTGCAGCACCCGAGTGCTCGAAACGGATGAGCGCCAGGCCGTCCGCCGCCGTTGCCGAGAGAGCGCCGCCCTCGGCCAGGAAGAGGATCCGCCCGTCGTTCGCAAGCGTGGCCCAACAGCACCCGGGCTCGGCGCATTCGACGGAGCCGCGCACTCCAACCGGCACTTGCCACTCGAGCGTCGCGGCCCCGGGACCCGCGTACTCCCAGACCAGCAGCGGAAGAGTGAGTGCAGCCCAGGTGCGCTCCACGCCACCGTCGCTCCAGCTCCGGGTTACCAGGCCGGGGTCCAGCCTGACGCTGCTGGCAGGACCGGCGCTGCTGGTGCAGCGCTTCATCATGACCAGGCCGCCGCTGGCGACGTCCACCAGTCCACCGAGCTCATTGCCCGACGCCTGAACCCGCTGGCCACGCAAGAAATAGGGCCCGTCCCGGGCCGGGCCCTCGACCCCAATCGGCGTCGGGCCCAGCTCGTGGGACGAGCCGCTGATATCGATCATGTGAGACTGTGTGGTGCAGCGCTCACCCCTGGTGGCGCTTCGCGACCTCGTCCCAGTTCACCACATTCCACCAGGCCGCGATGTAGTCGGGCCGCTTGTTCTGGTACTTGAGGTAGTAGGCGTGCTCCCATACGTCGAGCCCCAGCAGCGGCGTCTTTCCCTCCATCAGGGGCGAGTCCTGGTTGGGGGTGCTCTCGATGGCCAGCTTCCCCTTGCTGCTCACCAGCCAGGCCCAGCCGCTGCCGAAGCGGGTTGCCCCCGCCTTGGCAAACTGCTCCTTGAACTGCGACAGCCCGCCGAATGAGGAGTTGATGGCTTCAGAGAGCGCACCCGATGGCTCACGGGCACCGCCCGGTCGCATGACTTCCCAGAACAGGGTGTGATTGGCGTGGCCGCCGCCGTTGTTGCGAACCGCTGTCCGGATGTTCTCCGGCACGGCATCGAGATGGGCCAGCAGGTCCTCGATGCTCTTGCGGGCGAGGTCCGCATGGCCTTCGATGGCGGCATTCAGGTTCTTGACGTATGAGTCGTGGTGCTTGTCATGATGGATCCGCATGGTCTGCTCGTCGATATGCGGTTCCAGTGCGTTGTAGTCGTAAGGCAGAGGTGGCAGGGTGAACGACATGATGCGCTCCTTGAGTGATCGCGTAGGTCAGTTCCCGGAATATACACGTGCTTCCGGAACCGCCTCGCGCAGCACAAGCACCAGCCACGCAGACCACAGCAGCACGGCGTAGAACACCTCGACCCGCAGCAGGCCATCGAGCGCGAACAGGGCGCCCGAGCCGGCGACGGAAGCGGCGAGTGTGCGCAGCGCGAGGTGCGGCAGTCGAGCCCGCGCCGGCGCAATGAGGGCAAGCGGCAGCGCGAGCGCCAGCAGCATCGCGCCTGCCGCGCCCGTTGCCTCGGCGGCCAGCCCGGCGCTCCACGCAGCGGCGGCCACCAGCGACGCGCGCCGGCCGGTGACCGCGGCAATCCAGGCGAGCAGCACACCGGCCGGAAGGAGCAGCGTGCGCCAGCCATCGAGCCCGCCAGCGAACAGCGGCAGCGCCACTCGCGCCAGGAGCGCAGCCGCGACCGGTGCCAGCAGCATGCGAGGTCCACTCCCGCTCAGCGGGAAGGGTGCTGCGAGCACCAGGGCGGCGATCGCGATCGGAGGGACGAGCAGAATCGCAGCGGCAGAACTTACCGGCACCTCAGCCAGCGTCGAATGGCCCAGCCCGACGGTGCCGGCGATGGGAACCAGGAGCCACCCCACGTAGCCGAGGCACCCAATGACGACGAGCGAGCGCCAGGGAATAGTCGCGAGTCGCAAGTCGCGAGTCGCGAGGACGTCCATTCCGATGGCAGCCACGGCCGCGCCAGCCAGCACCAGCAGCACATTCGGCGCCAGCAACGCGAGTGCACTTCCCGCGGCTATCGAACCCCACGCCACCACGGGCCTCGTGCCCGGGTATTGTGGCGTCACCAATTCGGCGGGTGCGGGACGCCGTGCAAGTCGCAGCCACAGGATGCGCGCCAGGGCCAGCATCGCAGTGATGACGAGCGCGACCCCCGCGACTGGAATGAGACCAACCGCGCCTGTCAGCCCGGCGTTATGAACCAGTAACCCGACGCCTACCGCACCGGTGACAAGCACCGCGGCCAGCGTCTTCCACCCCGACTCCAGCCATGCTGAAAGTGCCGCCGCTATCGGCAGCGCCGATCCGAGCAGGAGCAGGGCTGCGTCGATGCGCGCAGCGGGAGACGGAAGGCTGGCGAGCGCGATGGGCTCAGGTGTCGCTCCAAGCCGAAGGCCGTAGGCCACGACCATGGAGGCATGGCCCAGCGCCAGCGTGGCGGCGCCGAGCTCGGCCAGTATCCGGGCGCGGGCTGGAAGATGCACAGCGCAGGCGGCAAGGGCGGCAATGGCAACGATGACGACCGGGATTGGCATGGGGGGAGTCTAGGCGCAAGGCGGCAAGGCGGTAAGGCGGTAGGGCGGTAGGGCGGTACGGCGGTAGGGCTCCCACG
>CAMLHP010000093.1 GCA_946479805.1 uncultured Gemmatimonadota bacterium
GCGGTAAGGCGGTAAGGCGGTAAGGCGGTAAGGCGGTAAGGCGGTAAGGCGGTAGTTGAGCGGAAGGGTGGCCAGGCCTAGCTTCCGCACCGTGAACCGATTGATCATCGCTCTGCTATTCGCGGCGGCACCGCTCGCAGCACAGTCTCCCCCGCCGCATCGTCCCATCAATCCCCTGGCTGCCACCCGCAGTCCGCTCGCGTACCAACCCATCGCAGACTTCGACCCCCGTGGCGTGCGGCTCCAGCTGACGGCCGAGTACGCCAACGCCATCGAGTACAGCGTGTCCTCCACCGCCACGTACCTGCACGACGCCGAGCTGTACCGGGTGACCTTTAGCGGCACCCGGGAGCTGTCACCGGGATTCTGGACCAGTGGCAGCGTGAGCCTGGTGGGCAGCCATGGCGGGTTCACAGATGCGTTCTTCGAGTGGTACCACGGGGTGATAGGCTACGAGCAACCGGAACGGGAGGCCCGGCCCACGAACACCTACGGATTCGAGGTGGAACTGCCCGGCGGGGTTCATTACGCTCCCGACGCGGCCGGCCTGGCGCTGGGCGAGGCCCGCCTCAGCCTCGGCATGCGCCATGGCCTTGACCAGCAATCATCCATCAGCCTGGTTCTGCCGCTTGCGAAGGGCGGCGGCCTGGGCCGTTCCCAACCGGGAGTGGCACTCAACCACACCCTTCGCATCCGGACCCTTGAGCCGCTGGTCTGGGAGATTTCCGGCGGGGTGGGCGCCACTCCCCGCGGCGGAGAGCTCGAGGCGTGGCAGCATTCGCTGTTCGGAATGGGGACGACGGGGGTCCGGCTGAAGCTGTTCGGTGGGCATTCGATCTACGGGTTCTTCTTCTACCACACGCCGTTCTACCACGACACGTCAATACCTTCGCTGGACAATGACCTTCTCACCGCGGACTTCGGCTGGAACTACCGCACGGCCGGAGGACGCGAGTGGCGCATCGGCTTCACCGAGGATATTGCGCCGAAGGACCTGGGGGTGGACCTGACACTGATCGTCAGCGGGGAGTGGTAGGCCCGGTGGGAAACTCCAAGAGCGTGAACGGGGACTGCAACTGCGTGAACGGGAACTGAAGCGGGGCCTGAGGCCAGTGGCAGCAGCGTGCACCGGGAGAGGTGTCAGGCTGATGGCGTGAAGAGAAACTCGTCCATCTGCTGGAGCAGGAACTCCTTCGCCTTCGGGTCCCTGAGGTTCAGGGCATAGTGGTTGATCAGCGCCTGCTGCTGGCCCAGCCACTGGCTCCAGCAGACGGCGCAGATCTCATTGAAAAGCCGCTGGCCCAGGTCGTTCTGGAACGGCTGAAAGCTCATCTGGTCGCGGGTCTGCCCGCAGCGAACGCATGCGATGTTCGGCATGCGCCAAAGATAATCGCGTTCTAGTCGTCCAACTCCTCCAGCTCCGCCAGCGCCTCGATCGCGGTCCGGCGCACCTCCGGATCGGGATCCTCCAGCGCGCCGGTGATGGGCGCCTTGGCCTCAACCGCGCCCATCTCGCCGAGTGCCTCAATGACCATGCGGCGGGTATCCGGATCCGGATCGGCAACCAGCGGAAGCAGCGCGCCTGCGCTTGCCGGATCCTCGATGCTGGCGAGCGCCTCGACCGCGGCGCGGCGCAGCGCCGGATGCTCTGATCCCGCTGCGCGGATCAGTTCGGCAGGTGCCGACTCGACGTTGTCCAGATTGGAAATGGCATCCGCAGCGGCGACCGAGAGCTCGATATCCTGCCCGCCCACGACGCGGGCTAGCGCCGGCGCGGAACGTGAGGCCTCGATGTTGCCGAGTGCCTCGATCGCGGCCAGCCGGACCTGGCGCTCGCCATCGCCCGAAATCAATCGCTCCAGCGGCTCCGCGGCATCCGCGCTCTCGATCTGGCCCAGCGCCTCCGCGGCTGCTCGCCGCACCGTGGGGTTCCCGTCGTCCAGCAGGGAAACCAGGGACTCGACCGCCCGCGGATCCTCGACCTGTCCCAACGCCCACGCCGCAGCCGTCCGGACCCGTGCGGCGTCATGCCGAGTCAGTCTCTCCAGCGCCGCGGTGGACTCCCTGTTCTCCAGCTGGCCGAGGGCCCACGCCGCCATGGCGGCTGTCGCCTCATCAGGCGATCGGAGCTGCTGCTCTACCCGCTGCCGCAGGGCGGGGCGGTCGTGAGAGCCAATGGCCAGCAGGGCGGCCTCGCGCACCCGGGCCGAGGCCCCGTCGAGCAGCGCGGCGAGGTCCTGATCCGGCATCGCCGAATGCCCGATCATCCGGGCGGCCGTCCTCCGAACACAGGGATCGTCGTGATTCAGGCGGGCGGCGAGCAGCCGTATGGCAGACGGATCGCGCACCCGGCCCGACACCGAATCGCGCGCGGCGCCGGCCGCGACGCGGGCATCGGCCAGGCGGCCCACACCCAGTTCGTCGTCGCCATTCCACCAACCATTGCCAATCTGCTGGCTAAGCAGCTCGCACGCGACCGGATCGCCCCGGACCATGCCGTCGAGCAGCATCGCAACCCGCGAGGAATCGGGTCCTGGCCGGTCGTCGTCCCAGTCATGGATAGTGATGCTGATCTGGGGCGCCGGGGACGAGCTTGTGAGCAGTGTGCTCGCCGCGGCGGCGCTGCCGGCGCCCAACGCCGCGATCAGGAGAAAGGCGGTCTTCATCACTTGTCCTCCTCTTGCTCACCGAAGTACTCCACCGCGATTCTGCGCACGTCGGCGTCCTTGTGCTCCAGCGCGCGCCTGAGCGCGGCGTGGCTCTCGGTGGTGCGAAGCTCGGTCAGTGCTTCGGCTGCTTCCTCGCGAACCTCAGGCGACCGGTCATCAAGCAGGCGGATCAGCTGCGGCACCATGCTCACCACCCGGCGTTCCGAGGTGTGCCTCACGGCTTCCTGCCGCACGTCAGCGCTGGCATCCTGCAGCAAGGCTGCGAGCGTCTCTCCGGAAATGGTGCCACCCAGCTCATTCATCGCCTCCACGGCGTGGCGGCGGACATCGGCGTCGCGATCCTGCAGCGCAGCGGACACGGCAGGGACACTGCCGGGATCCCGGATCTGCGCCAGCGCGTGTAGCGCCTCGCGCCGGACATCCAGATCGGGATCCCGGACCAGCTGGCCAATGGTGCCGGCAGAGGAACGGTCACGCAGGTCTCCCAGAATCGAGGCTGCGCGCGCACGCAGTTCGGGGTCGCCGGAGGAAAGCAGCCCACGAATTGGCGCCGCGGGCACGCCGTGCTCGAACTGCGACAGCGCGTCCAGGGCTGACGCGCGCACTTCGGCTTCCGGGTCGTCGAGGGCCGCCACGAGGGCCGGGATCGCCAGCGGATCCCCGATGCGGCCGAGCGCATCCGCGGCTGCCTGCCGGACCTCGGCGCTCTCGTCGCGGAGCCTGGCAATGAGGGCACGTACCACGGCGGTGTCAGCGGCAGTTGCATGCATGCCTGCAGCCGAAGCCTCGGCAGGCTCAGTCGGAGCTGCATGGGTCAGGCCGGCCACGCCCGGGGCGAAGAACGCTGTGGCAGCCAGGACAGCCACCGAAGCGACACCTGCAACCCTGCCTCGAGAAGGCGGGGCGTCCTTCCGCTCCAGCAGCCGCGCCACTCGCGCGCTCAACTGCGAACGGTGCTCGGCCATGCCGGCCACCGGCACGCCCAGCGGTGACGCCTCGATCCATTCCGCCACCTTCACCAGGCAGCGGGCCAGCGGCACGCCACCACTCAGGCTGGCGGCCCACTCATCGGCGACGTACTCGGCCGATTCCTGGATCCCGCCCCGGGCAATGCGGTTGAGCGGCTGGAAGAAAAGGGCGCGTTCAACAACGCAGGCCAGAACCAGCCACTGCGGGTCCCGGCGCACCAGGTGGGCCAGTTCATGCGCCAGCATCGCTCGGCGCTGGGACGGCTCCAGCCCATCGAGTGCCGCGAGGGGAAGACAGATCTCTCCGCTGCCCAGCGCCACTGGACTGGTGATGGACTGAGACTCCGTGAGCCGTACCTCGCGGCCAATGGCCGCTTCCCTGCGCAGAGAGGCCAGCAGGCCGGTCCACTCGGGATTGCTCACGGCGCGCCGGTCGCCCAGCCGGCCGACAAGCACGAGGTGCCGGCCGGCGTACCACAGCACCAGCAGCGCCGCGACAGCAAGCCACGCTGTTGCGAGAGTCGTCCCCGTGGGTGCGGTGCGCTGTCCCTGGCCACCTTCGGAAGCGGCGAGCTCTGCTGCGTTCCCCTGGTCAGTGGCTGGCAGCTCGGCCAGCTCAAAGGGCTGAGGCCGTGAACCCGGGTTCGCTTCAGGGGGTGCTGCCTCTTCACCCGCGGTGCTCCCGGTTGCCAATGCCCCAAGCACTATGGTGCCGGCCGGGCGGATGCCGAGCGACAGCTGCATCGTCGCGGTGAGCAGGCCGCCGAGCATGGCCGCCTTCCAGATTACCGACCGCGCGGCCGGACCTGCCGGGCCGAACCGCAGCACCAACCACGCCGCACCCAGCAGCACAGTTGAATGCACAGCATAGGTGAGCAGCCAGGCACTCATGCGTCCTCCTCGTCGCGTTCCTCGATCTCGTCGATCATGGCGCGGAGCCGCGCGAGATCACCGGGAGCGACTTCCTGCGATGCAAGCAGATGGTTTACCAGCGCGGTTACGTCGCCGCCAAAGAGCCGCTCGGTGAGTTCACTCACCATCGACTCCTTGACCTCATCCTCGGAAACCAGTGCACGATAGAGATACTGCCGCTCCGATGCCCTGCGTGACACCACTCCCCGGCGCTCCAGACGGGAGAGCAGGGTGGCAATGGTGGTCTGGGCCAGACGGCGATCGGGGTAGAGGGCCTCCCAGACGTCTGCGACCGAGGCCTCGCCCCGGTCCCACAGGAGGCGGAGTATGGTTATCTGGAGTGCGGTCAGCTCGTGTACTGCCGGCATGGTATCCTGCTCCGAATGTTCTACACCTGTAGATTTACAGAAGTAGAACAGGCCTGTCAAGAGGGCGCCGTTCGCGCCCCCTTGACTGGCTACCGCGTCAACTGTCGGTCGATATAGTCCCCGCGGCGGAGTGCCCGAGCCCCGCTTGCGGTTCCGAAGGCGGTGCCGAAGCCGGCCAGCAGCGCGGTCGTTGTGCTGACGAACGGAAGAAAGCTGAGCGGCCAGACCAGGGCGAAGGCCAGCACGCCGGCAGCGATGGGAGCCAGTGGCGACTGGATGGCATCCACGAAGCGGAGCCGTCGCCGCACGAAATTCTTGCTGATGACGTAGCCTGCGATTCCCACGACGGCGAGCACGCCGAAGTAGATCAGGCCGAAGATCGTTTCCATGGTTATACCCCCTCAATGGCGGTCCGAAGCTTGTTGCAATACGCAACAGGTGGCCGAAGGTTTCAGCCCCACCGCAGTGCCGCCGAGCCCCACATGAATCCGGACCCAAATGCTGTCATGACAACGAGATCACCGTCGCCCAGACGGGCGGCGCGAACGCATTCATCCAAGGCTATTGGGATGGTAGCCGCGGTGGTGTTCCCAAAGCGCTGGATGTTGTTGTAGACCTGGTCTCCCCTGAGGGCCAGTGACTTCTGCACCATCTCGGAGATGCGGAGGTTGGCCTGATGGGGGATCAGCAGTGCAATGTCGGAGGGTGCAAGGCCGAGCCGTGCGAGCAGCGCGCTCACGGTCTCCGGCATCCTCACGATGGCGTTCCGGAACACCTCGCGGCCTTCCATTGCAAGAAAGTGCCGGCCCTCCTCAACCATCTCCTTGGTGATCCGAGGGTGGTACATCGAGCCCGGGGCATCGACCCAGAGTCGCTCCGCCTGGCTTCCGTCGGTATGCAGGTCGAATCCCAGAACTCCCCGATCGTCCCGTCCTGAAGGACCAAGCACCACCGCACCGGCTCCGTCAGCAAAGATCACTGCCGTGTCCCGGCCGGCGGTGGACAAATCCATCCCAGTGCTCTGTACCTCGCACCCCACCAGCAGGATCCGGCGGTACTGTCCCGAGCTGATCCATGCGTCGGCCACCGACAGTCCATAGATGAAGCCGCTGCACTGCGCGCGAACGTCGAGCGCCGGGATGGGGCCGGCGTCGAGCTGCCGCTGCAGGTACACGCCATTCCCCGGGGCGAAGTGGTCAGGGGTGGATGTGGCGTAGACGATGGCATCGATGTCGGCGGGCCCGAGCCCGGCGGCGTCCAGTGCCCGGCGGCTGGCGGCGATTGCCAGCGAGGCACCGGTTTCGCCGGGGCTGACCCAGCGGCGCTGCTCGATGCCGGTACGGGTCCGGATCCACTCGTCGCTGGTGTCCATCATCGCGGCCAGGTCGTCGTTGGTCACGATCCGGTCGGGCACGGCCATGCCGGTGCCCAGTATGGTCGAAGTCATGCCTGAAGTTACGGCAACAGCGTGAACCGGGGGAATAGCCGAGGCTGGAAAGTGGGTGCACATTCGGGGACCCCTGCCCCCACCGGGTCACCTTCTGTCGGGAGGAGTCGGTATGGTCACGCTGGCTGCGCTCTGGCTTCCCATCCTGCTTTCGGCCGTGCTGGTGTTCATCGTCAGCTCGATACTCAACACCGTTATTCCATGGCATCATGGCGACTATCCGGCGCCACCGGACCAGGATGGCGTAATGGCCGCGCTGCGGCCCTTTGCGATCCCACCCGGCGACTACATGATGCCAAGGTGCAAGGGCGCGGCGGAGATGAAGTCGCCCGAATACCTGGAGAAGCTGAAACAGGGACCGGTAGTGATGATGACGGTGCTGCCCCCAGGCAACCTCTCGATGACCGGCAGCCTGGTGCAGTGGTTCCTGTTCTGTGCAGTCGTGGGACTCTTCGCCGCATATGTGGCGAGCCGGGCGCTGCCGGCCGGGGCCGATTACCTGCGGGTGTTTCAGCTGGCGGGGACCACGGCGTTCTGCGCCTATGCCCTGGCGCAGGCGCAGCAGTCGATCTGGTTCAGGCGGAAGTGGAGCACGACTTTCAAGACGATGCTGGATGGGCTGGTGTACGGCCTGCTGACGGGGGGCGTGATGGGATGGTTGTGGCCATAACCACTAGTCGTTTGCAATCAGTGGTTAGTGGGGAGTGGACGGGATATTCCTCCCACTCCCCACTAACCACTCCCCGCTTTTCTACTGTCGTATGAGGTAGCTCACCTTCAGGAACAGCCCGTCGCTTTCGCGCTGCAGGTTCCGGAAGCGGAACGCGCCGGTGTCGCGCACGGTGGTGCCATAACCCAGGAAAACCGCGGTCCCGGGAGTAGGCTCGTAGGCGGCGAGGAGGTCGGTGCGGAAGCCATTGGCGTCGTCGCCAGAGTCGATGGTTCCGCCAACCGCCAGTGGAAGTCCGGTTTCGGGATCCTGCAGCGCCGAGCGCCGTTCCGCCTGGTACTCGGTGATCAGCCGGAAGAAGAGTGACCTCCTCGGCTGATACTCGACCTTGAGCCTGGGGATGAAGGCGCGGGCAAACTCGGAGTCGTCGCTCGCCCGGAAGATCCGAACGAGCGCGGCCTCGAGTTCCACCCGCATCGATGTTGCCGGCCGCAGGTTGAGTCCCGCTTCCAGTTCATATCCGTAGCCTTCGGCGGCCTCGTCAAAGATCGCTGCCTGGCCATAGCTGGCACTGAAGTCGGCGCCAAAGCTCTGATACGTCGGCGTCTCGATGCCGGCGCTCACACTGAACATGTTGTCGATTTCATCGACCGGCGAGTAGGGCGCCGGACCGCCGCCGCCAACTACCGTGTAGTCAGAGAAATCGGCCGGGTCAAACCGCACGAAGTCTCGATGCAAGCCGGCCTCCAGCTGCCAGCCGCCCCGGATGCTGAGGTCGGCGTTGATCTCCTCGGAACCTTCCATCCCCTCATCGAGCGCAAAGTTCGAGTAATCCCAGAGTCGGTTGAGCCCGAAGAAGGTGGTGAAGTTCTCGATCAGCGCCCCCCGCGGACCATAGAACGAAAGCCGGTTGAAGGCCCGTCCGGTGATTATGCCGGTGCGGTTTACGAAACCAGTACGAGTAACGAAGTCGGGGGAGATTCCATTCAGGTTGTAGTTGAACCCCCAACTCCTGCCGGTTCGGTCGAACTCGGCCTTCCAGACCGGCCCATCGCGGACCACATCTCCCTCGGCGGTCCAGCCGTTGGCGAGCTGCGCCTCGACGAAATAGAGCCGGGCAAAGACAATGTGGGCGTCGGCCGATACGACCCGGTTGTAATCGCCGCCTCGCTCGCGGTCGGTGACGGTAATGCCGGTGGTGGACGCCGAGCCAAGGTCATAGCGCAGGCGACCCACGTTGAAGACCGCGTTGCCGTCAGGCGCATCGTCCACTGCCGCAAGGTAGGCGGCGGTGAACTTGCCGAACTTGCCGGTGAACTTGCCACCCGCAATCGGGTTGCCGATCTGCCGGGTATACACCAGCTGGTTGGGAGTGGCGAAGAGCTCGATGCCCTCGAGGAAGAAGGGGCGCTTCTCCTCGAAGAA
>CAMLHP010000094.1 GCA_946479805.1 uncultured Gemmatimonadota bacterium
CTCTCACGTCCACGCCCTGCTCCAGCAGGTTCTCCTGGAGGTTCTGCAGGCTCTCGAGGTTGTCGTCGAAGCGGCGAGCCTGGCTGTCGGCCACGAACACCACGCCGTCGGCTCCCTGGAGCACCAGCTTCCGGGTGGCGTTGTAGTAGCTCTGGCCCGGGACGGTGTACAACTGGAACCTCGTGGTGAAGCCGGAGATCGACCCCAGGTCGATGGGAAGAAAATCGAAAAAGAGCGTGCGGTCACCGTGGGTCGCGAGCGACACCATCCGCCCCCGGCGCTTCTCCGGCACCCGCCCGAAGATGTATTGCAGGTTGGTCGTCTTGCCGGACCTGCCCGGTCCGTAGTAGACGATCTTGCAGGTGATCTCGCGGGTGGTGAAGTTGACGAGCGACATGTCAGCGTCCGAAGAGCGCGTGGAGGCTGGCGTTCAGCTCCCGCTCGAAGTTTTCGGCCAGCACGGGCGCCTGGGTTATCTCGGGTGGCGCCGCAGCGGCGAGCTCGCGCACCAGTTCATCCCAGAAGAGCTGGACCAGCCCGACACTGGTCTCGCTGCCAAAAACAACCAGTCCCACCCATCTGCCCCGCGGAGTCTCGAATCCGGACAGGAGCATGCCCTGCTCGCTGCCCTGGTGCACCAGCGCGCCGAAGGCCTCCTGCTCCATGAGCCGCGCCACCTCGGTGGTGGAGGCCACGATGCCTGCACCCAGCGCGGCCGCCGCCATGACATCGAGCGAGCGGGTGAATCCGTGCTGGGCCACCACCTGGCCGGCCGCGGTCATCAGCAGCACCACGCGCGCCTCGCTCTCCACCAGGAACCGGTCCAGCGGCGGCCCGACCCACGGCTCGAGCGTCCGCATCAGCCGAGACCCTGCGCCACGTCCAGCATCTCGAGGCGGGCGAGGCCGATGTTGGCGTCGGTCTGGGTCACTGCAACCACGAGCAGCTCGGCAGCCGCGGCAGGAACGGCGAGCAGGCTGCCGCGCTCGGCATGGAGATGGAGGACCCGCGGCGGCTGGAGCCCCGCCTCCGCAGTGGTGCGGGCGAGCCGTCCGGCGAGGCTGGCGGCGAGTGCGGCCACCGCCCTGCCGTCCACGCCATCCATTAGCGATTCCGCTACCACGAGCCCGTCCTCGGTGGACACAAGCATGGCGCCGCGCACTCCGCGCACCGCGCTTATGCGCCCCAGTTCGGCGTCGTAGCGGTTCACGACGCGCGCTCCAGCCAGCGGCGGGCGGCGGCGGCGGCGCGATCCGCGATGACCGCCAGCCTTCCGGCCGTCACGCTCGCATCCCGCGACGCGAGCAGGACCGTGTCGGCCGAGGGCGACGACAGGTGGAGGTTGCCCGGTCCGCATTCCGCCGAAAGCCGCTGCCAGTTTCCGAGGTCGAGCAGCCGCGCAGCCCGCGCGGCCTCGCGCGAAACACCGGAGAGGTGCGCCGCGATCGCATCCGCAACGTCGCGGCCGTCCTGATCGCGCAGGCCACCGCCGAGCCGGAGGCCGTTCACATCCAGCAGCAGCAATCCATCCCTGGCGCCCTCGAATCCCTCGAACAGTTCTGCCTCGGGCGGAATGTCGTCGCCCTCCTCCTCTTCCAGCTCGAAGGGGAGTCCTTCACTGCGCCGCGCGATGGGAGCGCGGGGCTCCGGGCGCTGGGGCGAGGCTGGAACCGCGTTCCCGCCACTGCTGCCGGGCGCCTCACCGGCCAGCGTCGCGCGGACTGTGGCAATGGCGCGCGAGAGGCCGGGCTCGTCGCTCCTGGCGCGCGCCATCTCGAGGTGCCGCAACGCGCGGGGCAGGTCTCCGGCGCGGTAATAGAGGAACCCGAGGCCCTTGTGGGCGCCGAGGTGGCTGGGATCGCGCTGCAGCGCGTCCATCCAGGCATCGAACGCCGCCTCGCCGTCGCCGAGGTCGCTGTGGATCCGGGCGGCGAGGTCGCGGGCGTCCGCGAGCTCGGGATAGCGGGCCATGCCCGACTCGGCCACCCGCAGCGCCGCCTGGAACTGGCCGCGGCGGCGCAGCGTCTCCCCCAGGTCGAGAAAGACCAGGCTCGCGGGATCTGCAACCAGCTCCGCGGTCATCGCGCGGATCGACTCACTCATGCGCATTCCTCATGGCTCGTCCCAGCGTTCGCGCCGCGGCGCGCAGCTCGCTGACCCAGCCTCCTTTCGCATCCTCGTCAGCGGGACGGAGCGGAAGCCTGCTCCACGCATCCCAGCTGTCCACTGCTTCCTCGAATCGCCCGTCGCCGGCCAGCGCCATACCCAGAAGCCGACGCGCTGTTGCGTCGCCGGGAGCGAGCCGCAGCGCCTGCTCCAGCGCGGCGGCCGCGTCCGCCGGGCGCCCCGCCGCGAGCAGCACCCGTCCCAGCGAGACGTAGAGCGAGGGATGCTCGCCCAGTGACAGTGCGGCCGCCTCCTGCACGGCACCAAGCGCCTGCTGCGTGTTTCCTGCTATCAGGTACGCTTCGGCCCGGGCCAGCAGGTCCGCCACGTCGCCGTGCTCGGGTTTCGGATCCGGCATCGCCTTCGGGTCATCGACCGCAACCACTCCGGCAGCGGCGAGGCCGAAGAGCGTGCGCGCCACCTCGAAGTCCGAGCGCGACAGGTGTTCGGCCACGGCCCGCACGTTCCGCTCCCCATCCACTGCCGCCAGCACTTCCCATTCGGCGGGCAGCAGGTCCATCGGGCCGGCATCGTGCTCATCCGGCGAAATCAGCCGCGGTACCACTTCGAGATGGGGAATCCGGGCCTCGATCCGGCTCCACTCGTCAATCCGCCGGGCAGCTTCCATCAGCAGCGCCTCGGTGGGAATCCTCACCACTGCCTGCGCCGGAACTTCATCGAGCGGCGCCTCGGTGAAGGAGAAGTGTCCTTCGGACCAGTTCATCAGCTCGAAGATGACTTCCTCGACCTGCTCCCGGACGTAGCGGTCAAGGTCGCGCTGGTTGACGGCGCCGATTCCCACCAGGATCTCGCCCAGGCGGCGCCCATCGCCAGTCGCCTGCATGTCGCGGGCGCGTTCCAGGTCCGAGTCCGAGACCTTCCCCACCCTGAGCAGCAATGCGCCGAGCGGATGCGGATTGCTCTCGATCGATGCGGCGACCACCTTGCCGTCGTCGAAGTAGACCGTGCCGCCGTTCTGGCGCAGCTCGGATCGCACCCGGAGGATGCCCGACTTCCGCGCCAGGTCGAGCAGCTGGAATACATCGTGGATGCCGAGTTCGCGAAGCGGTCCCTCGATGGGCATGGCTCAGCCCCCCCGCTCGGCCAGGATGTGCTCGAGATCGCGCGCCGACCGCGCCCGGGAGCGCGCCTCGATCGCGAGGGGACCGGCCGGCTCCAGCTGGATCACGCGGTCCCATGCCTCGACGGCCTCGCGGAACTGCCGCACGCGCGCCAGAGCCGCCGCGCGGTGGAACAGGGCATCCACGTGGTCGGGCACGAAGCGCAGCACCCTGTCAAAGGCCTCGAGCGCGGAGCCGGTGCGGCCGTCGTCCAGCAGGGCGCGGCCCAGCAGCGCGAGCGCATCGAAGTCGTACGGATCCGTCTCCAGCACCGGCACCATGAACGACACCGCCGCGCGGGGCGACTCGGTGCGGCGCAGGAGATCGCCGAGCGCGAGCTGGGCGGGCGAGTACGTAGGCAGCAGCTGCAAGGCGCGCTGGTACGCAGCCTGCGCCGCGGACGTATTCCCCCGGCTCTCCTCCAGCGCGCCCAGCTCGCGCCATACCTGCACCAGTCCCGCGTCTATCTGCAGCGCCAGCTGGCAGGCTTCGAGTGCAGCCTGGGTGTCGCCCATCCGGACCGCGATGGCGGCCTGCAGCTGGTAAAGCTCCGGGCGACCAGGTGCCACTTCCAGCGCATGACGCACCAGGCGCAGCGCGCTCCGTTCGTCATCCGCCGCGAGGTGGGCTCGGGCGCACGCCACCAGCGATTCCGGATCGCGGGGACGAAGCCGTTCCAGCCGGGCAGCGAGGTCCACCGCCTCGGCGCCGCGGTCGAGCGCGGCCAGCGAACGGATCTCGCCCAGCAGGGCGTCGCCATCATCGGGAAGCGCCGCCCGCGCGTCGCGGAAGCGCTCCAGTGCCTCACCGTGCAGCCCGCGCCGGGCGAAGATGTCACCCATGAGCGTCGCCACCCGGGCGGGTTCGGCCCCGCGCGCGCGGGCCCGCCCCAGCTCGGCAGTGGCCAGCTCCAGCAGCCCCTTGGCCACATAGTCGCGCGCCAGGGCCAGCGGGTCGTCAGCGGCAGGTTCCGCCGATTCCGCGTGCCCCGACGGTGTGAGGTCCGTGAAGAGATCCTCGAGCGCCTCAGGATCGAACTCGAACTCGCCTGCCAGCTGCTCGCCAGCAACGTCGCCCGCCAACTCGGGCATGACCCCGATCGTCGGATCCTCATACTGCAGGTCGAGCGCGAGGGTGTACTTCTGCGGCACGTAGAACGGCTCCAGCTCGAGCGCGCGGCGAGTCTCCCGCAGCGCGCCGTCGTAATCACCCAGCTGGCTCAGCGTGAAGCTGAGGTTGTAATGGGCGGCCGCGAGGTCGGGGTCGGCCTCCACGGCCCGCTGAAACGCGGTGCGTGCCTCGGAGTAGCGATGCAGTTCCATCAGAACCAGTCCGACACCATTCCACGCCAGCGCGCTGCCAGGCTGGTCCGCCAGCACGCCCCGGTAGTGCTCGAGGGCCGACTGGAGTTCGTGCCGCTGGAGGTGGAGCAGCGCGAGGTTGAGCCGGACTGCCGGTGGCAGGCTGCCGGCCTGCAGCGCGCGACGGAAGGTGGCGAGGGCGAGGTCTCCCTCGCCGTGCGCTGCGTGGAGCACGGCCAGGTTGTTCCACGCTATCGAATAGCCGGGATCCAGATCAACCGAGCGCAGGTAGGACTCCTCGGCCGCCTCCCGCTGGCCCAGCTGCTGGAGACAGACCCCGCGCTCGCTCCAGAGCTTGGGCGAATCGGGGTCCTCGCGGGTCAGCTCGTCGTAGCGCTCGAGCGCGGACGGCAGCTCCCGCCGAAGCAGCTCCACTTCGGCCATGGCCTGAAGCACCAGCCGGCGGTCCTCGCCGGCGTCGAGCGCCAGCCGGTACTCGCGCAGCGCCTCCACCAAATAGCCCTTCTGGCGAAAGGCGAGCCCGAGGTTGAAGTGCGCCAGCGCCGCATCGGGCACCGGGAGCGGAGCATCCCCCACCATGTCCTGGTCGCCGCGCGGGTGCGCGAGATCGCCCAGCGACAGGTTGGCCTGGGCCCGGCTCAGCGAGGGATTGAGCGCTATGGCGCGGCGCGCAGCGGCGCGAGCTTCCTCGTGGCGGCCCATGTCGCCGAGGACGAATGCCAGCAGGTAGTGCGCGTCGGCGTAGTCGGGGTTCCGGGCGATGGCAGCTTCGAGCTCGGCCAGGGCCGGATCGTTCAGCCCCCGGTTGTATAGCGCCTCGCCGTGGGAGAACCGCGCAACCGCACTGTCCGGTTCGATCCGGCAGGCGCGGGCAAACCACTCAGTCGCATTCTCGACCCGTCCGCGCGCGTGCTCTGCCCTGCCCAGCTGCAGCATCGCGGCCGTGTCCCTGGGCCGGTGCGCCAGCAGCGCCTCGTACTCGGCGACGGCCAGGTCGTAATCACGGAGGGACGCGTAGGCGCGTGCGAGCTCCCAGCGGGCGTCGCGGTCATCGGGTGCCTGCCGCAGCCGGTCGTGCAGTTCAGCGACCTGGCGCTCGAAGTGGCCATTCTCGCGCCACGCGATCTCGAGGTTGGTGCGGGCCACCGCCATGCGGGGGTCGAGCTCGAGCGCTCGCTGAAACTCGGCGATGGCCTCCGCGGCCATCCCCTTCTGGTGGTAAAGCACGCCGAGATTGTTGTGCGCGCCCGCGTCCGCGGCGTCGATCCGTCGCGCAAACGACCGGAGCGCCGCAAGATCTCGTTCGGACAGCACGGGCGCCGGCATCTCGCTGCGCCCCTAGGGAAGGCGAATGGCGTCGAAGATGGCCCGCAGCGACGGCAGGTCCGGCAGCAGCAGGAAATGCCCCTCGAAGCGGTCCTTGCCGCCGCCCACCTGGAAGGAAGTCTCCACGCAGAAGACGTACTCGCGCTCGGCCCCGAAGTTGAGGTAGGCGCTGGTCAGGATGGCGGCGCACTGGTCGACCTCGAGTGCCGGCACCGACGGCACCAGCATCATGCCCATGAAGTCGCTCAGCGCATTCATGTACGCGCTGACCAGGATGTTGCCCACTTCCTTGAGGCCCGACTGCTCCATGGCGCCGAATTCGGTGGTGGTGCCCTCGGGACGTCCCAGCAGGGTGTCACAGAGCTGGCGGGCCGAGCCGTCGGGGAAGAGGATCATGGTGCGGCCGGTGAGGTCGCCCATCATCTGCATCAGCACCGCGGCCATGACCTGATCGGGAGGGCCAAGGAGCTCGGCAACTTCCTCGAGGGCGCGCACGTTGACCTCGGGAACGCTGATCATGATGGTGCGATGAGTCATCTGCGAGAGCGCGGTCGCGGCGTGTCCCGCCCCGATGTTCGCGACTTCCCGCAGGGCGTCCATCTGCAACGCCTTCAGGTCCCGGACGTCATCCATGCGATCCCCGGTTCAGACCAGGGCGGCGGCGTCAAGAATCAGCGCCGGTGCCCCGTCTGCGAGAATGGTGGCTCCTCCGAGGAAGGGCGGCAGCCCGTCCGGTGCCTCGAAGGGTTCTACGACGATGTCCTGCTGGCCGAGCAGCCGGTCCACCACGAGGGCGGCGCGGCGCTCGCCCACTTCCAGGATGATACCTGGCCGCCGCGCGGGGGTGGCGCCGTCGATTCCCACTTGCCGGCGGAGATGCACCGTGGGGATGGCCTGCTCACGAACGACGATCGCCTCGCGATCGCGCACCGCGGAGACCTGGCGGGAATCGAATTCCACCGTCTCCGCCACGAACGCGATGGGGACTGCGTAGCGCTCCTCGCCCACGCCCGCCAGCAGCGCGCGAACGATCGCGAGCGTCAGCGGCACCCGCATCGTCCAGGTGGTGCCCTTCCCCTGCTCGCTGGTGACCGACAGCGTGCCACCCAGCGCGCGCGCCCGGGTAACGGCGATGTCGATACCGACTCCCCGTCCCGAGACGCCGCTCACCCTCGTGGCGGTGCTGAAGCCCGCGCGCGCCAGGATCCGGAGCAGCAAGTCGTCGCCCAGCACCGTGACATCGGCGCCGATGGACCCGTCGCGCCTCCCCCGCGCGAGGATGGCCTCGCGATCGATCCCGCGGCCGTCGTCGGCAACCCGGATGGCGACAGTGTTCCGCTCGCGCGATGCGCTGAGCCGCAACCGTCCCTCGGCGGGCTTCCCGGCGGCGATGCGATCGGCGGGAGACTCGATGCCGTGATCCAGCGCATTCCGGATCAGGTGGAGCAGCGGCTCACCGATCTCGTCGAGCACCGCACGGTCGAGCTCGATGCTGCCACCTTCCTCCTCGACCCGTACCTGCTTGCCCAGCTCGCGCGCGAGGTCCCGGGCCACCCGGGGAAAGCGGTCGAAAACCTCCGCCACCGGACTCATGCGCGCGGCCAGCACTTCGGCCTGCAGGGCGCTGACCAGGCGCGAGATACGCTCCGAGGTCTCGCCCAGCTCGGTCTCGCCATTTCGCACAGCGAGGTCGGCCAGCCGGTTGCGCGCGACGACCAGTTCTCCCACCTGCTTCATGAGGGCGTCGAGCCGGCCGAGGTCAACCCGGATCTGGCGGCGTGCAGCCACGGTCTCACCCTGGGCAGCGTCCCCCACCAGCACCTGCTCCACGTCGCCTGCCGCGCGAATGGCTGCTTCCACCATCCCGTCGTCGAGGTCGCCCGTCAGCCGGAACGTGAAGCGGCCGTCGAATTCATCTCGCTCGAACATGTGCGCGCCGGGACGTACATCCTGCACCCTGCCCAGCGCCTCCGCCCGACGGAGTGCCAGCAGCGCCCGGCCCCCGCGAAGGGGCGCCGTCGGTCGGATGACCACCTCGACCAGGCGCGACCGGGCCGGAATTGCCTCGGCCTGCCCCCCCTCGTCAGATGCGACAGTGGCAGCCGTGGAACCCGCCGCCGAATCGAGCTCCGCCAGCAGCCCGGCGTATTCGCCTTCGGCCTCAACCTCGCCCCGCCCGACCCGGCCCACCGCGGTGGTCAGTGCGTCGATGGCAGAGAACAGCAGCTGGACCGCTTCGGGAGACGCGGCCACACGGCCGCCCCGGATCGCGTCCAGCAGGCTCTCGGTGTGGTGCGCCAGCGCGGCCACCGTGTCGTGACCCATGGTCGCGGCCATGCCCTTGATCGTGTGGATGGCGCGAAAGAGGTTGCCCAGCGGCTCCGCGGCGGTCAGATCCCGTTCCCACTCGAGCAGGGACTGGTTGCATGCCGCGAGGTGTTCGCGGCTTTCGGCCAGGAAGAGCGCAGCGTACTTCG
>CAMLHP010000095.1 GCA_946479805.1 uncultured Gemmatimonadota bacterium
ACCTGCAGGATGGGCCGCTCACGCGTCCCGGTCCGCCGGAGGTCGACCAGCTCGAAGCCGAGACCGTCCACCAGTTCGTGTATCTGGTCGAGCAGCGTGTCGAGAGGCATGGCGGGGCAAAAAAAATGTGGGGGAACTCCCCCACATCCACATCACAGGCAAGTACCGCTTAAGCGCCGCCTGAAAGGCGTGCGGGGACAGCACCGGAATTCTAAGGTGTCATCCGTCCGCCGTCAACCAGCGGAAAACCAAGGAACGCGGCCATCCGCCCGTCGGATCCCCCCGACGCGCGGTGGCTATGAAACAGCGGGCGGTGATGCGCGGAGCACCAGGCCGACGTCGTGATTTCCCGGATGCCCAGCTGTTCACCCTGCTCCACCAGTCGTTCACGCAGGTCGAGCTTCCAGGGTCCCCGCCCATCACCCCTGAGACCAAATGCCTCCAGCACTTCAGAGCCTACTTCATAGCACTCGCCACAAATCCCCACACCGCAATGCATTACAATGTCCTTGGGAGCAGCGCCAGCGCGCTCCCTCAGGCGGCTCACTCCCTGTTCCAGTATCCCCCCTGCGGTGCCCCGCCATCCGGAATGCAGCAGCGAGATGGCCCCTGCCGACGGCGCGACCAGGTAGACCGGGATGCAGTCGGCCACTGTCACCGCGAGCAGTACACCTCTTGCCGCAGTTGCGTGACCGTCAGTGGACTGGATCGTCGTCCACCCATCTCCCGGCCCCTGGTGCCATTCGACACGGGTACCGTGCACCTGCGCCCCGCGGATGAAGCCATTGAAGCCCGGCTCGGCGGCCCGGAGCTCCTCCCACCGCGCGCGCGGTGCCTCGACGGGCTCGCCCTTCCGAAATGCGACATCGAACCCGAGGCCCGGCTGGTCTCCCCGCCCAGTGACACCGGCCACCAGGCCGAACCGCTCGCGCCATTCGGCGAGTTCAAACCGGGGCACCCCGGCGGGAGTCGGCCGCTCACGCACCACCGATGGACGGACGTCAGCCGTCATGGCGCTCGATATCGGCTCCGAGGTCGCGCAGCCGCTGGTCGATTGATTCGTACCCGCGCTCGATCTGTCCGATGTTGTGGATCTGGCTGGTGCCTTCCGCGGCCAGCGCCGCGAGCAGCATCGCCATGCCGGCGCGGATGTCGGGCGACTCCACCACCCCGCCCTTGAGTGGCGAGGGTCCCGAGATCACGGCGCGGTGGGGATCGCACAGCACGATCCGCGCGCCCATCCCTATCAGCTTGTCGACAAAGAAGAGCCGGGACTCGAACATCTTCTCGAACACCAGCAGCATTCCGGTGCACTGGGTGGCCGAGACGATGGTGGTGGACATGACGTCGGCCGGAAAAGCGGGCCAGGGTCCGTCCTCGAGCTTGGGCACGTGGCCACCGAGGTCGGGCCGCACCCGCCTCTCCTGACCCGGTGCAATGTGGAGCTTGCCGTTGTCGAGCGTGGGCCGGATTCCCAGGCGGTCGAACCCCAGCAGAGTGCTCCGCAGGTCCTCGCCCCGCACCGGGTCGATGGTAAGGTCGCCATTGGTGACGGCCGCCAGCCCGATGAAGCTGCCGACTTCGATGTGGTCCGGCCCGATGGAGTACGACGCGGCGCCCAGCGGCTGCCCGCCCTCGATGGTGTACAGGTTTGATCCGATGCCCTCGATCCGGGCTCCCATCGCCACCAGGCAGCGAGCGAGATCCTGGACGTGGGGTTCGGCGGCAGCGTTGCGCAGCACGGTCCGGCCCCGGGCGGCTACGGCGGCCATCAGGGCGTTCTCGGTGCCAGTCACGCTGGGTTCGTCGAGGAACACATCGGCACCATTCAGTCCCCTGGGTGCGCTGAGCTCGTAGCGCTCACCCACCTCCACGCTGGCGCCCAGGGCTTCGAGCGCGAGGAAGTGGGTATCCACCCGCCGGCGGCCAATGACGTCGCCGCCGGGAGGAGGCAGGACGCATTCACCGAAGCGGGCCACCATGGGACCGGCCAGCAGGATCGACGCCCGGATCCGGGCAGAGAGCGCCGGGTCCAGTGGCTTGGGCTTAGCACCGCGCGCGTCCACCCGGAGCTGGTTCGGGCCGACCCACGAGATGTCGGCGCCAAGGTCGGCCAGCAGCGCGAGCATTGTGTCGACATCGCGGATGCGGGGGATGTTACCAAGCTCTACCGGGCCGTCCGCGAGAAGCGTGGAGGCCAGGATCGGAAGCGCGGCGTTCTTGTTGCCGGAGGGGCGAATGGTGCCCTTCAGCTGGCGTCCGCCGCGGACGATGAAGTGGGGAGGCATGGCGAAAGCTTGCGAGCGCGCAGGAACAGGTCAAGCGTTATGTTTCGGGAAAGGAGGCACGGCACATGTTCCTGCTCCAGACAGACGTCGTCAGCTTCACCGCCCAGCCGTGGGTGGGCCCGGTCATGGCGGTTTCACTTGCCCTGATTGCGCTGTCGGTCGTCATAGTGGCGGGCGGCCTCGTGCTGATGGCGGGCAGGATCAAGGGCGAGATCGAGGAGCGGAAGCTCCTGATCAACCAGGTGGCCGCCGACGCGAAGGACACGATGGAAAGCATCCGGGAACTGGTGAACGACGGCGAGCACATAGTGGGCATGGTGCGAGACGAGGCCCAGGCGTTCACCCGAACCGGCCGGACGATCCGCAAGAAACTCAAGCGCGGCGTGAATCGGGTGGAGTCGCGACTGGCAGACCTCGAAGCGCTGTACGATGTGGTCCACGAAGAGGTCGAGGACACGGCTCTCGATGTGGCGGCGGGACTCCGGCAGTTCCGCCGGGGCCGCGGCACCGGGCTGGTCGGGCGCATGACGCGGGTCCTGCTTCCCGGCCGACGCCGCTGATGCGGCTGCTGCTGGCACTTCTGGCGGTGGGCGCCGTCCTGGCGTGTATCCCCGAACCGCTCTACGCCTGGACACCGGGCACCCACGTCTACCTCGCCGAAACCGTCCTCGCGAACCTGCAGCTGGTGCCGCAGCATGTGGCCGAACTGCTCCGGGTTTTCCCCTACGACTTTCTCTACGGCAACATCG
This sequence comes from uncultured Gemmatimonadota bacterium, assembly GCA_946479805.1. The sequence goes on from CAMLHP010000095.1 coordinate 3,038, forward strand.
CGGCCGACTCATCCATCGCGAAGAAGTACGCCCCGGTGGGGCGGCACTGCCACTACTGGCACGTCGGGCAGGAGATATTCGACCTGGCCGGCACCGATGCCATCAGGGCCTTCGGACTGGGCTATTTGTGCCACCTGGCTGCCGATACCGTCGCGCACAACTACTTCGTTCCCCGCCAACTGGTGCTCACCAGCAGCACCTCGGCCGTGGGCCATTCTTACTGGGAATCCAGGATCGACACCCAGCTGGGGGATGCCTATCCTCGCTCGGCGCGCGACCTGATCCGGATGGACCACAGCGCGTCGGACGCGCATCTCGACCAGATCATCTCGCCGACGATCTTCAGTGTCCGGACCAACCGCCGGCTGTTCCGCGGGATGGTGCACCTGACTGACATGCCCGGTTGGCAGATGGGGATGCAGGCAGCACGCACCCGCAGCCGGTGGGACCTGACCGACGACGTCGTGGGCGGATATCTCGCGCGCTCGCTCGACTACATGGTCGAGCTGCTGGGTGAGGGGCAGGCTTCCGCCCGCGAGCTTGATCCGTCGGGCGAGCGGCCGCTGAAGGTGGCCAAGGAGATACGCCGGCGCACCATCCGGGAGCATGGACGGGTTGCAGCCGACGCACTGGTCGATGCAGCGGAGGAGCACTACGGCATGCCCGGCACCGAGCTGCAGTTCTGGCCCCAGCTCGCCAGGCGGCTGCCGTGGCGCAGCGGGGATGCCGGGAGCATCGCTAGCTGAGCCGGCCCCGGCGCCTGGCCACTTCGCGCACCGCTTCAACCAGTCTCCGGACTTCGTCGGCCGAGGTGTACGCCGCCGCACCCGCCCGCACCAGCCCCTGTTCCCTCAATCCAAGCCGTTCCACCACAGTGCTGGCGTAGAAGTCGCCGCTGGAAGCGAACAGCCCTCGCGCGGCCAGCGCCGCGGCGACATCATCGGATGGCAGCTCTGCCACCGTGAACGCCACGGTAGGCGTCCTGGGCTCGCCCGGGTGCCGGCCGAAGAGGCGCACGCCCTCGATGGCGGCGAGACCGTCCCACATCTGTGCCAGGAGTGCGTCGCCCTCCTCGTGGAGCCGCTCAAACGCCCGCTGGAGGCGCGTGCGTCTGTCGCCCGCAGGCCCGCCGAGTCCGGCGATGAAGTCGATGGCCGCGGCAACACCGGCGATGCCCTCGTGATTGAGCGTACCGGTCTCCAGCCGCTCGGGCGGATGGTCCGGCGCGGGCTTGAGCTTCGGGATGTCGATGCCTGCGGCCAGGGACGGCTCCATCCAGACCATGCCCACATGCGGGCCATAGAACTTGTAGGCCGAACAGGCGAGGGCGTCGCAGCCGAGCTCGGCCACGCTGGTGAGGCGGTGCGGCACGAAATGAACGGCGTCCACGAAAACGAGGGCGCCCCTGTCGCGGGCCATCGCGGCGAGCCTCGGAATGTCGGAAATGGTCCCGATGGCGTTCGACGCGGCGCTCAGAGCCACCAGCCTGGTGCGCGGAGAGAGGAGCCGGGCATAGGCATCGACGTCGAGTGAACGCATCTCCGGGTCGAGCGGCACTCGCCTGATGACAAGGCGCCGGTCGCGGGCCACCGCTTCCCAGGGTGCGATGTTGGCGTGGTGGTCGAGGTCGGTAACGATGATCTCGTCGCCCTCGCTCCACCCCCGGGCCAGTCCCCGGGCGACGTGGAAGGTCATGGTCGACATGTTGGCGCCGAACGCCACCTGGTCAGGAGCAGCGCCCAGCAAGTCGGCCGCGGCCGCACGCGAGCCTGCGATTATCGCATCGGTCTCGGCGCTGGTGGGGTAGGCCCAGTGGGTGTTGGCGTTGTGGTGCAAAAGGTACTCGCGCACCGAGTCGGCCACGCTGAGCGGGACCTGGGTGCCGCCGGGAGCATCGAAGTATGCCACCTCCACGCCGCCCTCGCGCCTCGCGAGCGCAGGGAACCTGCCGCGCACCTCGGCGAGGCCTGGCAGTGACTCGAATCGCGCCGTCACTTGAGCCGCTCCAGCAGCACCGGCTGCACGCCCTTGGGATCTGCCTGGCCCTTGCTCCGCTTCATCACCTGGCCCACGAAGAATCCGAGCAGCTTGACCTCACCGCCCCGGTAGCGCGCCACTTCCCCCGGAAAAGCCTCCAGCACCTCCGCGACCCAGCCCGCCAGAGCATCGGTGTCCCGTACCTGCAGCAGCCCCAGGCGCTCGGCGACAGCACGAGGTTCCCCTCCATCCTCCCGCAGTTCGGCGAACACGCGCTTGGCCGCCTGCAGGCTGACCACCCCGTCACGCTCGAGCGTAATCAGCGCCGCCAGCCGTTCCGGCTGCACCGGGAATCCTCCTGTCTCATTCCATGCGGTCATCACATCCCCGGTGCTCCAGTTGGCCGCGGCACGCGCATCCACGCCACATTCGAGCAGGGCCTCAAAGTAGTCAGCGATCGAGCGCTCGCTTGCTATCACGCTGGCGTGGTAGGGCGTGAGGCCCAGTGCGAGTTCGAGCCGCGCCCGCCGCGCCTCGGGAAGCTCGGGCAGTTCATCCCGCCGATCCGAGATCCACTCGGGAGTCAGGCTGAGCGGAGGGAGGTCCGGCTCGGGGAAGTAGCGGTAGTCATGACTTTCCTCCTTGGACCGGGTGGGACGCACGTCGCCGGTCGCTGCGTCGTACAACAGTGTCACCTGTCGCACCACCTTCCCCTCTTCCAGCAACGCGACCTGCCGGTCGCGCTCGGCATTGAGCGCGCGCTCGACGTTGGCGAAGCTGTTCATGTTCTTCACTTCGGTCTTGGTGCCAAGCCGGGACTCGCCCGCCCGCCGCACCGAAAGATTGGCATCGACCCGGAGGCTCCCCAGTTCCATGCTGCAGTCACTGGCACCGGTGTAAAGCAGCAGCTGGCGCAGGGTGACCAGGAATGCCCGCGCTTCGGCGGGACTCCGGAGGTCGGGCTGGGTCACGATCTCGGCGAGCGGCACGCCGGCGCGGTTGAGATCCACCGCCGTGCGGCCGGGAATCCGGTCGTGCAGTGACTTGCCGGCATCTTCTTCGACGTGGAGCCGGGTGATCCCCACGTTCACCCTGCCGCGCTCGGCGGACTCGAATGAAACCGAGCCGCCGGTCGAGAGCGGGCGGTCGAACTGCGAGATCTGGTACCCCTTGGGGAGGTCGGGGTAGAAGTAGTTCTTGCGGGCGAAGATGCTGACGTCATGAACCGTTCCACCGAGGGCGAGCGCGGCACGAGCGGCCAGGCGAATGGCTTCGGCGTTGGGCACCGGGAGTGCCCCGGGCAGGCCGAGGCAGACGGGACATACGTTGGTGTTGGGCGGATCACCAAAGGCGGTGGAGCATCCGCAGAACATCTTGCTTACAGTGCGGAGCTGGAGGTGTACTTCCAGTCCGATAACCGATTCCCAGGCCATCAGCGGACCTCCGCCTGGCGGTCAAGTCCGGACTCGACCGCAGCGGCCAGCTCGAGCAGTGGCGCATCCTGCCGATAGGGCGCCAGCAGCTGGATGCCCACTGGGAGGCCGCCGGTGCGACCGGCCGGCAGGCTGATGGCAGGAATCCCGGCCAGGTTGGCCGGGCAGACGAAGATGTCGGCCAGGTACATCGACACCGGATCGTCGGTCTTCTCTCCGGCGCGGAATGCCGGCGTGGGTGTCGTGGGAGCGAGGAGGAAGTCGACCTTTTCGAACACGGTGCCGAAGTCGGCCGCGATCAGCGCCCGAACCTGCTGCGCCTTCCGGTAGTATGCGTCGTAGTAGCCTGCACTGAGTACGTACGTGCCAACCAGAATGCGGCGCCGCACTTCCGCACCAAAGCCCCCGCCCCGCGTGGCTGCGTACAGCGACGCGACGTCGCCCTCCTCCTCCGCCCGACGGCCGTAACGAACGCCGTCAAAGCGGGCCAGGTTGGCCGACGCCTCGGCGGGCGCAATGATGTAGTAGGTTGGAACAGCATACCTGGTGTGTGGCAGCGATACCTGCACCAGCTCTGCGCCGCGGCTCCGGAGCACTTCCGCGGCGCGATCCACAGCGGCGCGGACGCCGGGATCGAGGTCTTCCGGGAGATACTCAACCGGGAGCCCGACCCGCATGCCTTCGAGAGATGCGGGCGCCGGGGCCACGTCGACTGGCGGCTCCGGCAGCGAGGTAGCGTCGAGCGGGTCGTGTCCGCTGATGACCTGGAGCACCCTGGCGGCGTCGCCCGCAGTTTCGCTGAAGATGGAGATGGCGTCGAGGGACGAGGCGAAGGCCACCAGTCCGTGCCGGCTGACGCGGCCGTAGCTGGGCTTGAAACCCACGATGCCGCAGAAGGCCGCCGGTTGCCGGACCGAGCCCCCGGTCTCGGAACCCAGAGCCACCGGCACCACACCCGCCGCCACCAGCGCAGCCGACCCGCCCGACGACCCGCCCGGCACGAGCTCGGGAAACTCCGGATGCAGCACCCGGCCGAACGCCGAGTGCTCGGTGGAGGAACCCATGGCGAACTCGTCGAGGTTGGTCTTGCAGGCCACCATCGCTCCCGCCGCCCGCAACCGTTCGACCGCCGTGGCATTGAAGGGCGAGACGTAGCCCTCGAGGATCCTCGAGGCGCAGGTGGTGGGCTGTTCCACCGTAACGATGTTGTCCTTCACGGCAAATGGCGTCGCATATAGCGCCGGGTCGCTACCGAGCGCGCTTCGGGTCGCATCAGCTCGCTCCGCCTCGCCCGCGAGCAGTTCGGCAGACCAGCTCAGCGTGGCGTTGAGGCCGGCCGATCGCTCGAGTGCGGTTGCGGTCCGGGCCGCGGCGTCGGCAGCCTTCGTCACTCCTCCTCCAGCGTGTTGCGGACCGGCACGGTGAAGAAGCCGGACGCGAAGGCCGGGGCCATCTCGCCGGGGGAACGGGCCAGAGGCACTGGCGCGACCAGGTCGTCCCTCAGCGATACCATGGCCGGACCGATTTCCGGTGCGCCGGCCGTCTCGTCGGACGGCACCTCGGTCAGCTGCTCGACGTAGCCCATGATCCGGTCCAGCTGCCTGGCAACGTCAGCAAGTTCATCCTGCCTCACGTCGATGGCAGCGAGTCGCGCCACCCGGGTCACGTCTTCCGGCTTGATGCTCATGCGCTCTCCCATTCCCGTTCCAGGCCGGCGTAGGCCACCAGCAGCTGCTTCACACCCACTTCCTCCTCATCGAACGCGACGCTGACCTTGAGGTCGCGGCCAGCACCCGTCAGGCCCTGTATGGTACCCGAGCCGAATCTCCGGTGGCGAACCCGCTCACCCTTCACGTAGCGGGGCGCATCCTGGGACGCCTCTTCTGGAGG
>CAMLHP010000096.1 GCA_946479805.1 uncultured Gemmatimonadota bacterium
GCCCAGGTCACCGACATCGTGGTCCTTGTGGTTGCGGCCGACGACCAGGTGATGCCCCAGACGGTTGAGGCCATTTCGCACGCCCGGAACGCCGGCGTGCCGATTGTTGTGGCCATCAACAAGATCGACCTGCCCTCGGCCAATGTGCCGAAGGTCAAGCAGGACCTGCTCCAGCACAGCGTGGTGCTGGAGGAGTTCGGCGGCCAGGTGCTGTCGGCCGAGATCAGCGCCAAGAAGGGCGTCGGGATCGACGGGCTGCTCGAGAAGGTGCTGCTGCAGGCCGAGCTCCAGGACCTCAAGGCCAATGCCGAGGCCCGAATGCATGGTACCGTGCTCGAGGCGACGCTGGATCCGGGCAAGGGCCCGCTCGCGACGGTACTGGTGCAGCGGGGCACGCTCGCCACCGGCGACAATTTCATCTGCGGACTGTACAGCGGCAGGGTCCGCGCGATGTTCGACGAGCGCGGCAATACGGTCAAGTCGGCGGGACCCTCGATTCCGGTGCAGATCCTCGGCTTCGATGGAGTGCCGTCGGCTGGCGACAGCTTCCTCTCGGTGTCGGATGCGGGCGAGGCCCGCGACATCGCCCAGAAGCGCCAGCGACTGGAGCGCGAGGCCCAGAGCCGCCGGAGCCAGCGCGGCACCAGCCTCGAGGACTTCAGCCGCGCGCTGAAGGAGGGTGCCGTCTCGACCCTGCCCATCATCATCAAGGCAGACCAGGGCGGGCCGGCCGAGGCTCTGGCCGACGCCCTGGCCCAGCTCAGCACCCCGGAAGTGCGGGTCGATGTCGTCCTTCGCGGCGTGGGTGCCATCACCGAGAGCGACGTGCTGCTGGCCCGCGCATCCGGTGCCATCATCCTCGGCTTCCACGTGCGTCCCGACGCCAACGCCCGAGCGGCTGCCGAGCGGGAGCAGGTTGACGTCCGTACCTACCGCGTCATCTACGAGGCGGTGGATGACGTCCGGAAGGGCCTCGAGGGACTGCTCAAGCCCGAGGAGAAGGAAACCATCCTGGGCGAGGCCGAAGTGCTCCAGCTGTTCAAGGTCAGCAAGGTGGGCACCATCGCCGGCTGCATGGTTCAAAGCGGCGTCATCACCCGGACCGCAAAGGTCCGCGTTATTCGCGACGGCGTGGCGATCTACACCGGCCAGATCTCGAGCCTCAAGCGCTTCAAGGACGATGCGCGGGAGGTCCGCGAGGGACAGGAGTGCGGTATCGGGGTCGAGAACTTCAATGACCTCAAGGTGGGCGACCGCATCGAGGCGTTCGTGCTCGAATCCGTGAAGCGGACGCTGGAGCCGGTGGGGGCCTCCGGGGCGGCCTGACATGCTGGTCGGCGTAACGGCATGGGAGCTGGAGCTGCACGGCTGCCATTCCCTCAAGGAAAAGCGCAGCATCATCACGCCGGTGCTCGCGCGGCTCCGGCAGCGGCTCAACGTCTCGGTGGCCGAGACCGGCCATCAGGACGCGTGGCAGAGGTCCGAACTGGCCTGCGCCGCGGTGGGCAGTGACCGGCGCGTAATCGAGGAAACCCTGCGTGCGGCTGATCGCATGATCGACCAGGCCGACGGCGTGCGCATAATGGATACGACGACGGTGTACCGATGAAGGGATCATCCCGGCGACCGGAGCAGGTCGCCGAAACCATCAGGCAGGTGGTAGCCGACGCGCTGATCCGGGGTGCAGTCCGGGACCCGCGCGTCGGTCTTGTCACGGTGACGCGGGTTGACGTGTCGGGTGACCTGTCGCACGCGCGGGTCTATATCAGTCCGCAGGGTGATGAAGACGAACGCGATCGCGCGATCGAGGGCCTTCAGAGCGCCGCCGGGTTCCTCCGCGGCCTCGTGGCGAAGGTCCTGACCACGCGCACCGTTCCCGAGCTCCATATCGAGCTCGACAAGGGCATGCAGCACGCTGCCCGCATCAACCAGCTCCTGGCCGATCTCAAGGGCGAGGCCGAGGGCTGACGGGCGCCTTGCTGGTCGACAAGCCACCCGGGCCTACGTCGCACGATGTGGTTGCAAGGGCGCGACGGGCCCTGGGCGAGAAGCGGGCGGGACACACCGGCACACTGGACCCGTTCGCGAGCGGGCTCCTGGTCGTGTTGCTGGGAAGGGCCACTCGAATAGCCCGCTTCGTCGAGCAGCGGGAGAAGGGTTACCTCGCGGTGGCTCGGCTGGGGCTCCAGACCACGACCGATGATGCCACTGGCGAGCCGGTGTCGGGCAGCGATCGCCCGGTGAGCGACGCCAGCCTGCATGCGGCGCTGGTGAGACTCGCAGAACAGCCGGCCCAGCGTCCGCCGGTGTTCTCCGCCCGACAGGTGGATGGCCAGCGGAGCTACAGCCTGGCGAGGAAGGGCAGGGCTCCAGAGTTGCCGGCACGCTCCATCAAGGTGCACTCGCTGGAGCTGATCAGCCGGGAGGGAGCTGACGTCACCTTTCGCACGGTGGTAAGCCCCGGCACCTATGTCCGCGCCATGGCGCGGGACCTGGGCGAGATGCTGGGGACGGGCGCGCACCTCACAGCGCTGCGGCGTGAATCCATCGGCACACTGCGAGTGGAGGACGCCACTCCCATGGACCAGCTGGGTCCGGACACCCGGGTCCGGCCCCCGCTCGCGGTGGTGTCGCACCTGCCTCGGCGGGAGGTCGATGGCGAGGGCGCGGTCGAGATCGGCCATGGGCGGCCGATCGCAGCGGATGCCGAGCCCCAGGGATTGCCGGTCGCGCTGGTGCAGGCCGGGCGGCTTCTCGCCATTGCCGAACGGGTGGACGACTGGCTCCGCCCCCGCGTGGTGCTGGAGGGCCCATGACCACGGCGCTCGGGCTTGACCGGGGCAGCGTTGTCACCATCGGGACCTTCGACGGGGTGCACATCGGTCATCGCGCTGTGCTGGCCGAGATCACCCGTCGGGCGGCGCGATCGGGCCGCGCGAGCGCGGTGGTTACCTTCGAGCCCCATCCGCTCGAGGTGGTCAACCCCGCAGCTGCGCCGCCGCTGCTTTCTCCCGGCGACGAGCGGCTGGAAGCGCTGGCCGAAACCAGCGTCGACCACGTGCTGGTGCTGCGGTTCACTCCGGCGCTGGCTGCGCTGAGCCCGGAGGAATTCGTGCATCAGGTGCTGTTGCGGCAGCTGGGCATGCGCGAGCTGGTCATCGGCCACGATCACGGGTTTGGCCGGAACCGCAGCGGTGACGTCGGGACGCTCCGGGCCCTCGGCAGCGAGTTGGGCTTCGAGGTGGACGTTGTCGAGGCAGTTGGCGCCGGCGACCTCCAGGTGTCGAGTTCGCGGATTCGCCGCGCGATTGCCGGCGGCGATATCGCCACCGCCCAGTTGATGCTGGGCCGGCGTTACTCGGTAAGTGGCACAGTCTCGCGTGGCGCGGGCCGCGGCGTCACGCTGGGCGTCCCGACGGCAAATCTTGCCGGCATCCCGGACCGCAAACTGTTGCCGCCGGACGGGGTCTACGCTGTCGTGGTGGAGACCGGTCGTGGTGCATTCGGCGGCATGCTGAACCAGGGCGGCCGGCCCACCTTTGCCGAACAGGGCCGGACGCTCGAGGCGCACCTGTTCGGGTTCAGAGGTTCGCTTTACGGTGAGCGGGTGCGCCTGTCCTGGGTCGCGCGCCTGCGTGATACCCGGGCCTTTGCCGGCCGGGACGATCTGATTTCACAGTTGGCCCGGGACCGGGCCGACGCGCTCGCGGCACTCGATGCTGCGGGCGTTCGGGGACTGAACACGCTTGCGGAAGACGACTGAATCATCATGCTGGATTCTCTTCGAACCCGCCTCATAGTCATCGCCGTGGTCCTGATCGCCTGCGTAGTGGCGCTGATGCCGCGGGAGATAACCACCCGTATCACCGGCCCCGATGGCGTCATGCGGGACACCGTGGTGCGCGAGGTTCCAATCAAGCGCGGCCTGGACCTTCAGGGGGGCATGCACCTCGAGCTGGAGCTGGACCAGTCGCGTCAGGTGTCGGCCGATCCCGGTCGCGACATCCAGCTGGCGCTTCAGGTCCTGCGCAAGCGGATGGACGAGTTCGGCGTGACCGAGCCGCTGGTACAGATGCACGGCGACGACCAGATCGTCGTCGAGCTGGCCGGCATCACCGATCCCCAGCGCGCCAAGGACATCGTCCAGCAGAGCGCCTTCCTCGAGTTCCGGATCACTGACGAGACGGGCGCACTCGAGAAGTCATTGCCCGCCATGGACCGTGCGCTCCGGACCCTGGGCGTCACCGGCGCGGTCGGCGCCGAGCCGTCCGCCGGCAGGAGCGCCGTGGCCGACCTGCTGGGCGCCGCAGCGGACACCTCTGCCGACTCTGCTGGCGCCGACAGCGCCAACGCGGCGGATTCGCTCCTTGGCGGGAGCGCAATACTGTCGTCGCTGATCTATCCGTCCGGCCGCGTTCCCGGCGAGTACCTCGTACCGGAGACAGCGGTGGCGAGGGTGGACAGCCTGGTCAACTTGCCGGCAGTTCAGCGGGTGCTTCCCCGGGGACTGGTGCTCCGGTGGGGTGCCAACGCCGAAAGCGTCGGGGCCCAGATGGTGCGGCCGCTCTATGTGCTGAGCGACAGGCCCATCGTGACCGGCGACCGGCTGGAAAGCGCCACTGCCCAGCTCGATCCGCTCACCAACGGACCGGTTGTGGGCTTCGTCCTCGACCGTGAGGGTGGCCGGATCTTCGGTGCCGAAACCGCCCGCCACGTGGGTGACTACATGGCGATCATCCTCGACGGCGACGTCCAGGGCACGCCGCCGCGGATCCAGGAGCGCATAGGCCGCAACGGCCAGATCTCTCTCTATGGCAAGTCGATGGCGGACGCCCAGGATCTGGCACTCACGCTCAGCGCCGGTGCCCTGCCGGTGCCGCTCCAGATCGTCAAGGAGCGGCAGGTGGGCGCCAGCCTCGGCGCCGACGCCATCAGCGCCGGGATGATCGCCGGCGTCATCGGGATCGCTTTCGTGGTGGCGGTGATGGTGCTCTACTACAAGGTGTCGGGCATGCTGGCCATCGTCGCGCTGCTGGTCTACGTGCTCATCACCCTGGGCGCGCTCGCCGGCCTCGGCGCCACCCTGACGCTCCCCGGCCTCGCGGGCCTGGTCCTGTCCATCGGGATCGCGGTGGACGGCAATGTGCTGATATTCGAACGAATACGGGAGGAACTCGCGCTGGGCAAGTCGGTCCGGCTCGCGACCGACGAGGGATTCAGGCACGCCATGAGCGCCATCATCGACTCCAACGTGACCACCGCGCTGACGGCGCTGTTCCTGTTCCAGTTCGGCACCGGACCCGTCAAGGGCTTCGCAGTCACCCTGATCATCGGCATCGCCGCATCGCTTTTCACCGCCGTGTTCGTGACCCGGACGCTGTTCATGATCTGGCTCGACCGGCGGCCGGCGATGTCCACCTTGAGCATCTGACCCCATGCGCTTTTTCGTAAACGCCAATTACGATTTCCTCAGCAAGCGGAAGATCGCCTACGTCCTCACGGCACTTTTCGTGGCCTCGGGCGTGATCGCCATGCTGCTGCAGGGAATCAACTACAGCGTCGAGTTCACCGGCGGCATCCAGATGGAGATCCACACCGAGCAGCCGGTGGACATCGCAGCGCTCCGTTCAGGCCTTGCCGAGCAGGGGATGAACGGCGCCGAGATCCTGACCTTCGGGTCGGACCGGGAGATCGCCATCCGGGCCGAGGCCGTGGTGGACACGCTGAACCCGGACGACACCCAGGCGGGCCGCACAGCAGTCACCCGCGCGCTCGACGAAGTGCTGGGCGCGGGGACCTATCGCGTGGTGGGTGCCGAGACCGTGTCGCCCCGGGTAGGCGGTGAGCTCCAGTCGCAGGCATTCCTCGCCATCCTGCTGTCGTTTGGCGCGGTGCTGGCCTACCTCGCCGTGCGGTTCGAGTGGAGGTTCGGGATGGCGGCGGTCGCGGCAACTGCCCACGACCTCCTCGCCACACTGGCGTTCATTGCCCTGCTCAAGATCGAGGTCAGCCTGTTCGTGGTGGCCGCGCTCCTCTCGATCGTGGGCTACTCGCTCAACGATACCATCGTGATCTTCGACCGGGTTCGCGAGAACCTGCACAAGGTCAAGCAGGAAAGCTTCGCCGCGATCCTCAACCGCTCGGTGAACGAGACGCTGCCACGGACCGTGCTGACAGGTGGCACGGCCGTCGGCACCCTGATAGCCATGGTGGTGCTGGGCGGATCGGTGCTGCGCCCCTTCGCGCTGATCATGCTGTTCGGCGTCGTCATCGGAACCTTCTCGTCGATCTTCATCGCCTCCCCGATCCTGCTCGCGATCGAGGAGCGGTGGCCGGGACCGCATGCACGCGGGGTGCGCGTGAAGGAGAAGGGCGCCGCGGCGCCGAAGCCGCGGAAGGCGCAGCCGGCAGCCTGACCCGTGCTGGTGGATACCCACTGCCATCTCGGCGATCCGGCCTTTGATCCGGACCGTGCCGAGGTGGCAGTGCGCGCTTGGAATGCGGGCGTCGGCAGCATCGTGATAGTCGGCGAGTCCCGCGAGGCGTCAGACCGTGCACTCGTGCTCGCCGCATCCGACCCGCGCCTTTGCGCCACCGCAGGGGTTCACCCACACGTGGCCTCGGAATGGTCGTCGGAGACCGAGCGCTGGATGACCGCGCGGCTTCGGGACCCACTGGTGGTTGCAGCCGGCGAGATGGGGCTGGACTATCATTACGACCACTCGCCCCGTCCGGTCCAGCGCGCCGCCTTCGATGCCCAGCTGGGCATCGCCCGGGAGGCGGGGAAGCCGGCGGTGATCCATGCGCGCGAGGCGGATGACGACGTGGCCGCAGCACTGGACGGCCACCCCGACACGACATGCATCATGCACTCGTTCAGCAGCGGGCTTCCGCTGCTCCGCCGCGCAGTGGCCCTCGGGCACTACGTATCATTCAGCGGCATGATCACGTTCCGCAGCTGGAGGCTGGACGATGCCATCCGCGAGACACCGCTCGACCGGCTGCTGGTGGAAACCGACGGCCCATACCTGGCGCCGGTGCCGCACCGGGGACGCCGCAACGAGCCCGCGTTCGTCGCGGTGGTGGCGGCACGGCTGGCTGAAGTGTTGCGGCTTGACCTGGATGAAGTGGTCGCGCGCACCGGCGCCAATGCCCGGCGCCTGTTCGGATCGCGCATTCCTGCCACCCTGAGCTGACGGGAGAATCCGTGGGCAGCTTCCCGACCGACATCGCCATCGCGCAGGCAGCCACGCTGCGCCCCATCGCCGAAGTGGCCGCCGAACTCGGCCTTGGTCCGGACGAGATCCTTCCCTATGGCCGGCACAAGGCCAAGATCGACGTCAGCCCCGGGCGCGACACCACGCCGCGGGGACGGCTGGTGCTGGTCACGGGGATCAATCCAACGCCCGCCGGCGAAGGCAAGAGCACCGTCACCGTGGGACTGGCGCAGGCACTCCGCCGCATGGGCCAGAAGGTGCTGGTCTGCATTCGCGAGCCCTCGCTGGGGCCGGTGTTCGGGGTGAAGGGCGGCGCCGCCGGAGGCGGCTACGCGCAGGTGGTTCCGATGGACGAGATCAACCTGCACTTCACAGGCGACTTCCACGCCATCACGTCGGCGCACAACCTGCTTTCGGCGCTGCTGGACAACCACATCCACCAGGGCAACGCCCTCGGCATCGACAGCCGGCGGATCACCTGGCCCCGCACCATCGACATGAACGACCGCGCGTTGCGCTCGATCGTGGTGGGGCTGGGCGGGCTGAATGGCGGGCCCTCCCGCGAGGACCGCTTCGTCATCGTGCCGGGCAGCGAGGTCATGGCCATCCTCTGCCTCGCCACGGACCTCGCCGACCTCGAGGCGCGCCTCAGCCGCATCATTGTGGGACTGACGCGGGACCGCCAGCCGGTGACCGCCGGCGACCTCCAGGCCTCGGGTGCCATGGCGCTGCTGCTCAAGGACGCGCTGCTGCCCAACCTGGTCCAGACCCTCGAGGGCGGCCCCGCGCTGGTGCACGGTGGCCCGTTCGGCAACATCGCCCACGGCTGCAATTCGATAGCCGCCACCCGGCTCGGCCTTTCGCTGGCCGACATCGTGCTCACCGAGGCCGGCTTCGGCGCCGACCT
>CAMLHP010000097.1 GCA_946479805.1 uncultured Gemmatimonadota bacterium
GCCGGGAAAATCGACTGGGCTTAGGGCTTAGGGCTTAGGGCTTAGGGCTTAGGGCGTGGGCGTGGGGCCTATGGTTTGGGGCTGATCAGCTCGTCCTGGATGGCGGGGCGGAAGAGCAGGTCAAACGCCAGGAAGGTGGTCTTGGTAAAGGGATAGAGCACGAAGGGCATGATGATCATCAGGCCGACCCCGCCCCACAGCAGCAGGTCCCAGGGTGGCGTGGGCCATGTAGCAAGCAGGACCGAGATGAAGATCGCGACGAAGACCAGTTCCGACGCGATGATGTTGAACATGTAGGATCCCACCTGGTAGCCGTCCTCGCCGCGTTCAAGTGCGAGGCCGCAGGTGGGACAGCGATGGTTGAACTTCAGCCATGTCGCGAAGAGTCCGGCACCGCCGCAGTTGGGGCATCGGCGCCGCACTGCGCGCCAGAAAAGCAGTAACACCCGGTGAGCCGAGATCTGCATGCTGAAATCTACCCGGTCCATCAGGGACTCAGCTGGCCGCATCCGCCGGAGCCTCCGGCGGGTGGCCGCCACGGGGGCAATGCTCTGCTGGGCCGCGCTTTTACTCCAGCTGTGGCTCACGATGCAGCAGACTGTCGCCGGTGGCGGAAGCATGCTGGCCGGCTTCGCAACCTACCTCGCATACTTCACCATCCTGTCCAACATACTGGCCGCCATCACGCTCTCGGTGGCGGCACGACCCGCGCCCGCAGGGGCGCGAGGTTTCTTTCGGCGCCCCTCCGTGCAATCGGGAATTGCGCTCAGCATGCTGGTGGTCGGCATTGTCTACAACCTGCTGCTCCGCGGGCTGTGGGAACCGCGCGGCTGGCAGCTTGTGGCCGATGTCGTGCTGCACGACCTGATGCCCGTGGTGTTCCTGGGGTTCTGGTTCCTCGCGGTCCGGGGCGCCGGTCTCGAGTGGCGGGACCTGCCGCGCTGGCTGCTGTACCCCGTGGGATACTTCGGGTACGCCGTGACCCGCGGCAACATCACCGGCAGCTACCCCTATCCCTTCATCGATGTCGCGAGTCTTGGCGTCGGAAGGGTATTGTTCAATGCCCTGGCGATGCTGGTCGGGTTTGCTGCGCTGGGCGCGGTGCTCGTCATGATTGACCGATTGCGGTTCGAGGCCCGAGCAGCCAGTCTGCAGGCCTGAGCCCCGGATCTGGTGCCTCGATGGAGGTATACATGCCCATTCGAATTCCTGCGTTGTTGCTTGTCGGTGCCGTGACCGCGGCTTGTGCCGGCCAGCGGGACAATCCCGGTTCAGCGCCGGACTCGGCAATGCCGCAACCGTCAGCGTCAGATTCGCCGGGAGCGGCAGGGGGCACAATGCCCTCGCTCTTCGGCATTACCTGGAACCTCACCGAACTGAACGGCCAGCCGCCCCCGGCAGGCGCGGGAGGGAAGCCGGCGACGCTGCTCCTCGAGCAGGCAGAGCACCGCGCTTCGGGCTTCGCCGGCTGCAATCGCATGACCGGCAGCTTCACCCAGGCCGGCGAGAGCCTGAGTTTCGGCCCGATGGTGATGACCCGGATGGCGTGCGCCGAAGGTATGGAACTGGAGCAGCAGTACGGGGCGGCACTCGCCGGGGTCAGAACCTTGCGACTTTCGGCGGCGGGCCTGGAGTTGATGGGCGACAGCGGCACGATCGCGCGATTCAGCGCGGTGCCGCCTGAAGAGTGAGTGGGCGAACATGCCGCGAGACGTGATGCTGGACGAAATCATCGCTACCATCCAGCCGCGGCGTGGACATGCCTGGCATGGTGGGCCCACGCCGCTGGGTGCGCTGCGCGGCGTTGACGCCGGGATGGCGGGGTGGAAGCCGGGCCGGGGCCGCAACAGCATCTGGGACCTGACGCTGCACATCGCCTACTGGAAGCACGTCGTTCGGCAGCGGATCGAGGGTGGCCGCCTGCCGGCATTCCCGCGCCGGCCTTCCAACTGGCCGGCGCCGCCGGCAAGGCGCACAGCCGCGTCGTGGAAGGCCGACGTTCAGGTGCTGCGCGAGGCGCACGAAGCACTGCTGGATACGATCGCCACTTTGGACCGTTCGCGACTGGGCCGTCCATCGAAGGGCAAGGCGAGCCAGACGGTGGGTCATCTCGTCGCCGGCATCGCCTTTCACGATGTGTACCACACGGGCCAGATTCAGCTCGTCAAGAAGCTGTGGGAGGTGCGGCACCGCAGTCAGCTTTCTCCTTGACTCCCCTTTCCCGAGGTGGCCAATGCTCGTGCTCCAGGCAGTGCCACGCGCCGATGCCGATGCCTACAAGCTGCTCCGCGCCCGCATTCGCGAGGCAGCGACGTGGGAATGGAGCAACAAGGCGAAGACCAGGCTCCGGCATGTGCAGCGGCCCAGGGGAGGGCACATCCAGATCTCGAATGCCGGCGGCGTGCTGGTGGCGCACATCCACCCGAAGACCCCAAATGACCTGTTCTACCTGGCGGAGAAATTCACTGGCCGGCTGATCGCCTGGTTCGAGGACGAGCTGCATGCGATCAACATCCAGGTCGTCCCGGATGCGCCGGCGCCCAGGAAGAAGCGGAGAGGGTAGGGGGCCTCAACCATGCTGCCTTCACAGCGCCTCGCACTCGGCGACGGTTACGCCGGTGCCGTCGCAGACGTCCGTGGATGCGATCGATGGTGCTGGTGGGGCGGGCGGTTCAGTTGCGCGTTCTGCACCGGAGCACGCGGCGAGCGCGACAGCGCTCAGAGCCGCCAGGGAGACTAGACGAGCAGGCACGGATGTCCTCCGGAGACAGGAGATACCCGTACCTGCGCCATCCGGGCCCGGATCCTGACAATGGCCGAAGCACTAACGCCCCGGGCCGTACCCGAACCTGTAGGCCTCTCCGGCCTCGCGCCGAGTGCCGCGGGGCGATACGGTGACCGCGCCATGGTATTCCAGAAGCAGCGACCAGTCGCTCTCCCGGCCAGCTTCCAGTGCGACCGTGAGCGTGTCACCGACTACGCCTGCCTCCTGCGACAGCGAGGAGATGCCTCGCTTCTCGACCAGGGTCCAGCTTCCCGCGGGTCCGAGCACTCGCAACCTCACCAGCGGCGTGTCGGAGCGGCCCGCGGGCCAGAGCTTGGGTGAGCGCCAGTCGTAGGGACCCCACTGGTCCACGATGATGGCGGCACGACCCAACGGGGTGCCGGAGCGTTGGGGAGTGTGGGAGTGCTGGGGAGTATGGGAGTCCTGGGCGGTGCGGGGTGGGACGAGGTTTTTCGGGATGCTGACGGTGTCAATTTCGGCGAACGTATTCCGCTGGACCTCCAGGCCCGTGTGGCCCCGTACCCGGAGTGCCACGCGGTTGCCGCTGAAGGTGTTGCCTGCAATCAGGTAGTCTCGCCCGCGGGTGTCGCGGTGTCTTGGATAGCCCCAATCCGACGGCTCGATCGAATCGGCCCACAGCCGGATGCCGGTCGTGTCGCCCTCGAAGCTGTTCTCGGAGATCGTGTTGTCCTGGCCGTGCTCAATGGCGATGCCGATCCGGTTGCCGATGAACTCGTTGCCCTGCACCACCGATTCGAAGCTGTACCCGCCCCAGAGGCCGTGGTCCGCGCCCTCCACCCGATTGGCGATGAAGCGGTTCCGGCTGAAGGTGGCCTCAATGCCGTTGGTCGGCGCAAAGCTGAAGTCGTTCCGGTAGAACAGGTTGTCGTTGGAGCCGCCCATTCCGGTGTCCATGGTGTACTGGCCGGCCCAGAGGAAGAGCCCGTCGCCGCTGTGGGTCATGGTATTCCAGGCCACGAAGTTGCCACAGCTCTGTTCATAGATCAGGAGCGCCGCAGAGTCCTGCCCCCGACGGTAGAAGCCGTGGCTGTAGCCCCTGACATTGAAGCTGGCCTGGTTGCGGATGATGACGTTGTGGTTCGACCGGTAGAGCCCGATGCCGACACCGGAGTTGAACTCGATGATGTTCCGATCCATGGTGACGCTGTCGGTGCGGGTGAGCATGATGCCATTCATGCCCTGTTCGATGCGGACGTCACTGATGATTCCGCCGGTTACGTCCTCCAGGTAGAGACCTGCGCCGTAGCGAAGCCATTCGCCGGCGTCGTTGTGGTGGAATGAGAGCCAGTCGTCGAGGTGTTCCTTCTCAACTCCGCTCTTGAGGAGTGGCTTCCAGTTGTGGCTCAGGTTGGTGCCCAGGACTTCAAGGCCGCGCACGCCGCGGACAAGGATTCCCACCTTGTAGCCGCTGATGCTCCCGCCCAGGATGCGGACGCCGGTACCGCCATCGATGAGGATGGCGAGGCCGCGCGCCTGGTCGGGATCGGTTTCCGGCGCTGTGCCCTCGAACGTGACACCGGTCAGGTCCAGCGTGATGCTGTCCCCGCGAACGACCAGGACGGGATGGGTGACGCCTGAATCAGCCGACAGGCGGTACAGGCCGGGCGCGATGCGGGCCGAGCTGGCAAGCACCAGCCCGGCCGCGGGGGTGACAACCGGCAGCTCGCCACGCTGCTGTGCGGCGAGGGGAAGGGCGACAGTGCATGCCAGGGCGGCGCAGGCCGCAAGCGGGAGCGGGTGCATGAAAGAAGCTACACCCCGCGAGCGGCCCGCGGGCCGCCCCTGAACTCCCGATGCTACTTGTCGTTGCCCAGATACTCGTCCAGCCGCTCGTAGCTCCGGTCCCAGCCGCTTTCCATCCCGGTTTCCAGCGCCTTGTCGCGAGCCTCCTTCGAGGGATAGAGCACGGTCGCGACGGTGAGGGTCGCTCCGTCCTCGTCGGTGAAGACGGTGGTGTTGATGGACTCGGGGTACTCCACGCCCCAGTTTTCGGTGTGGACCAGCCGCTCGGGTGGGGTCACCTCGAGGTACTCGCCGTGCATCTCCATCGTCTCGCCGCTGGCTGAGTTCCTCCACACCCAGTGCCACTTGCCGCCCTTCCTCAGGTCGACCTCGCATACAGGCATGGTCCAGCCGTCGGGGCCGAGCATCCAGCGCCTGATATGCTCGGGCTTGGTGAAGCAGTCCCACACCAGTTGGCGAGGCGCGTCGAAGCGCCGGGTGGCGACGACCTCACGGTCTGTTGGGGTGGTGAATTCGGTCTTGCGGGTCGTCGCTGCGTCACGGTTTGGTGCCATGGTCGGGCTCCTCTTGCTGGATCTGTTCGAGATAGTTGTCGAGTCGGCGATAACTGGCGTCCCAGAACTCCCTGAACCGGTCGGCGTACTGCGCCACCTCCCTGAGCGGCTCGGCGCGGAGGGTGCGCGGCCGCCACTGGGCCTCGCGGCCGCGTTCCACCAGGCCGGCCTCCTCAAGCACGCGCAGGTGCCGGGAGATTGCGGGGCCGCTGATCACAAAGGGCGTGGCAAGCTCCTGGACCGTCGCGGGTCCCTCCGACAGCCGGGCCAGAATGGCCCGGCGGGTTGGATCGGCGAGGGCGCGGAAGGTGGCGCTGAGGGCGTCAGCGCGGTCGCTGCTCCGCTTCCGGGTCTGGGCAGGTGGCATTTCGCTCCTGGTAAGTAACGCCATCGTTATATAACGAGTATGTTATATACAACACAAGGGCTGTGGCGTCAAGCAGCCGCATCGCAGGCGCTCACGTCTCGTGCGGCTCCGATGCCAGCAGCTCTTCGACTTTGGTGAGCAAGTCCTCCCGAGTAAACGGCTTCTCCAGCACGGGGCCGAGCGGTTCCTGGCCGAGGTGCGTGATCGCCGACTCGGAGTAGCCGGACATGAGCAGGGACGGCAAGCGCGGATGGTGGGCACGGAGATGACGCCGGAGCTCGAGGCCATCCATCGACGGCATTACCATGTCCGCGAGCACGAGGTCGATCTCGCCGTGCGACTCGGCGAGGATGCGCAGCGCCTGTTGGCCGTCCCCGGCCTCGTGCACCTGGTAGTGATTCCGTTCCAGCAGCCGCCGGACACTGGCGCGGACGGCCGGATCGTCCTCGGCCAGCAGGATGGTGGCACCCGCGGTCGGCCGCCCCCGGATGGCCGGGCGCGCCAGGCGCTCGGGCTCCTCGTCGCGGCCCCCGTCGTAGCGGGGAAAATAGAGCTTGAAGGTCGCTCCCTTGCCCGGCTCGCTGTACACCCAGACGTGCCCACCACTCTGCTTCATGACGCCGTAGACGCTCGCGAGGCCCAACCCGGTCCCCTTTCCAGCCGGTTTCGTGGTGAAGAACGGATCGAAGATGCGTGCCTGCGTGGCCTCATCCATTCCGCATCCCGTGTCGGTCACGCTCAGGAGCACATGCGGTCCGGGATGCACCGTATCCCGCAGACGCGGATAGGTGTTGTCCAGGACCACGTCGCCGGTCTCAATGCGAAGTGTGCCGCCGTCGGCCATGGCGTCGCGTGCGTTGGCGGCGAGGTTGAGGATTACCTGTTCCAGCTGGTTGGGATCGGCCCAGATGGTGCCAAGGTCGTCGGCAAGGCGCATGACCACCGTGACGCGCTCATCCATCAGGCGCCGCACCAGCGGCTCGAGACCGGTAACCAGGGCGTTCAGGTCGAGACCCCGCGGCTGCAGGACTTGCTGGCGACTGAAGGCGAGGAGCTGGCGGGTCAGGCGGGCCGCGCGGACGGCCGCGTCCACAATCTCAGCGGCCTCGGCCCGGCGCGGATCGTCGGGCACCAGATCGCCGAGGAGGCTGCCAGCAGCGGTTTGAATGACGGTGAGTACGTTGTTGAAGTCGTGCGCGATGCCCCCCGCCAGTCGCCCCACGGCCTCCATTTTCTGGGCCTGTCGGAACTGGGCCTCAAGGTGCTTTCGCTCGGTCACGTCCTGATACATGCCGACGACGCCGGTGACGTGGCCCGCCTGGTCTTGCAGGGGCGCCGTCGAGAGCAGCACGTCGATTTCCCGGCCGTCGGCAGCCACCCGTCGGGTCTCGTGTCCCGAGAAGGTCTTGCCGTCGCGCACGCCGTCTCGCACGGCACGGTGCTCGTGGGCGAGCGCTGGCGGCACGTTGGGCAGCGGCTTGCCGATCACGTCGGCCGCGGGCCATCCGAAGACCTGCTCCGCCGCCCGGTTCCACATCCGCGCTATTCCGTCGGGATCGACGCTGCAGATGGCGATCGGAGCACTCTGCACGATGGCCTCAAGCTCATTGCGGGCCTTGCGCAGGCTCTCCAGCGCCTCGGCCGCACGCACCGCCTCTTCGGTGGCACGCTCCGCCTCCTCCTCGGCGCGCGCGCCTTCCTCCTCGGCTTGCGCCGCGGTGTCCTCGGCGAGCTCGCGGAGTCTCAGGTTCTCCTCTGCCTGCTCTTCGGCCCGTTGCCTCTGGACATGCAGGTCACCGCACACAAGGCCCACCGCGATTGCGGAGATGGCGAAGATCAGGAATCGAACAATACCTGCCGTCGTGGCCAGGGTCGCGATGCCATGCGTCTCACCGAACAGCAGCGGGATGACAGCGACCGCGAGCCCGGCGGTGAGGAGAGCACCGCCGCGTCCGGCGAGTAGAGCGGCCACTGCGATGGCGGCCAGGAAGGGAGCTGTGATGTTGGGGGCGAGCAGCGGCCGGAGCAGCGTCACGAGCGCGACCGCCAGGGCCGTTGTGGTTGCCGCTACAACGACCGGGACAAGCCGTGGTCGGTCAGCCGCCGCCCTCCGAAACTGGGGCAGGAATGTCGCCATGGTGCGTCCTCCATGGTGCGAAGGAGCCATGTCTCACAAGGCTCTCCGGCACCCGATGCCTGCCAGCAACGAGCGACGCAAGCCTCAGGGAATGAAGCACATTGGTGGCTGGTACCCGCGACCGTGACTGGAGCTCAGGCAGGAATGTTCCAGATACGGGCCGAGAGGTCAACCCGCTCGCCAGTGCCGCGCCGGACCTGGAGCCCATGCCGAACGGTGGCGCTCGTCGAACGGACCCTGGCTATATTCCGCGCTCGCCGGGACGCGCTGGCTGAGATTCCGGCAGCCGACGCTCCGATCCGGGTTGCGGGCTGGTGCGTGCGGGGCTGTGTTGCCAAGTTCTGGTGCAGGAAATATCAAGGATGGTTAACTGGCGCCGTAGCCAAGTGGTAAGGCAGAGGTCTGCAAAACCTCCATCACCGGTTCGACTCCGGTCGGCGCCTCTC
>CAMLHP010000098.1 GCA_946479805.1 uncultured Gemmatimonadota bacterium
GTTGTAATTCCGACCCAAACGCTCTAGTTTTTCCAGTCTTTCACAAATCTATTTGAGAATGATTCTCACTCATCTCGGGCTGTTTGGTCTTCTTGCGGCTTTTCAGGTCGCCGCTCCGGCACCTGATACGCTCGACGCTGATATCGCGCCCACCGCTCGGCGGGTAGCGTCCATGGTGCTGCTGGCCGCCCAGGAGTACGACATCGGAGTCGAAGGTGGCCGGATTGTCCTGGCGCCCGAGGTGGAAGAGGCACGGCTGTTCCTTACTGAAGCACGCAAGGCCACCAACCGTCTACCGGTTGACGAAGGCAGACGGATCGCAGCTTCCATCGATACGATGCTGCTGCTGATCAAGCGGACCTCCGACCCGTCCGATGTCTCGGCCCTCGCGAGATCGTCCACCTCAGACATGGCTGCGCGGCTGGGGATTTCGCTGGAGGAGATTCCCGCGACGTCACCCCTCGCAGCGCGCGGCGCCGAGATCTACAACAGCACCTGCGCCAGCTGTCACGGTGATCGCGGCCAGGGAGATGGCCCTGCCGCACTCGGGCTCGACCCGCCGCCAGCCAACCTGACGGACCGCGCGGCGCTGGCCGACGCAACTCCGCTTGACTTCTACCGCCGCATCACGATCGGCGTGGCCGGCACCGCGATGCCGGAATACGAGGCCACGCTCTCGGCCGACGACCGCTGGGCCGCAGCCGTATATGCCACGCTGCTCCGGCTGCCCGAGGCGTCGGGCGAGATTCCCGACTCTCTCCGCGACTTCACCACGACTGCGCGCCTCTCCGACTCGGCCCTGCTCGCCGCCCTCGGTGGCCAGGGAGATGAGGCGCTGGGCCGGCTTGCTGCGGTGCGGATTGCCGGCACCGGCGGTCCCGACGCGGCCCAGGCTGCGCGGGTGTTCACCCAGGTGCGCGCCGGGATCGACTCCGCCATCGCGCTGGCGGCCGCAGGGCAGCAGGACGCTGCCCAGTCGATGTCGCTGGACGCGTACATGGCGTTCGAGCGAGTCGAGCGCACGCTCCGGATCCGCAATCCGGGCCTCGCCGCCGATCTCGAGGCCGGCTTCGGCGAGCTTCGGGCCCGCGCCGGTGACGGCGAAGCGTCGCTCGCCGAGATCGAGGCCTCGCTGATGAGCGGGCTGGAACGGGCCGAGCGGGCGTTTGCGGACCAGCCGTCAGCGGCAGGGATGTTCGTGCAGTCGATGCTGCTGATGCTGCGCGAGGGGGTCGAGGCGATCCTGGTTGTCGGCGCGCTGCTGACCTTCCTGGTGAAGACTGGCGCCGGGGAGCGCCGGCGGGACATCCACATCGGCGTGATCCTGGCGCTGGCGGCAAGCGCGCTTACGGCGGTGCTCATCGAGACGGTGTTCCACCTCTCGCCCCGGCACCAGGAGACGCTGGAAGGCATCACCATGCTGGTGGCGGTCGCGGTGCTGTTCTACGTGAGCTACTGGCTGCTTTCGAAGCTGGAAGTGGTGAAATGGACCTCCTTCGTGAAGAGCAGGGTCCACTCGGCCGTCACCTCCGGATCGGCCTTCGCGCTGGCATCGGCGGCGTTCCTTGCGGTGTACCGCGAGGGCTTCGAGACGATCCTGTTCTACAAGGCGCTGGTGGTTTCAGGCGGGCCGTCGGCGCTTCCGCCGATAGTGATCGGCATGGTGGTGGGTGGGGTGTTGCTGGCGATCGTTTACCTCGCCATCACCCGTTTTGGGGTTCGCCTGCCGCTCCGGCCCTTCTTCGGGGTGACCAGCGTATTCCTCTACCTGATGGCGTTCATCTTCGCAGGCAAGGGCGTGGCCGAGCTCCAGGCGGGGACGGCAGTCCCCACCACGTTCGTGAGCTGGGGGCCACGGCTTCCGGCGCTGGGGATCTACCCGACGCTCGAGACCATGCTGGCGCAGGGAGCGCTGGTGGCGCTGGCGCTGTTCGCGCTGGCGTGGCTGTTCCTGGTGGAGCCGAGAAGGCTCAAGGTCACTTCCGAGCTGGCGCCGGGAGCGGCGGAGGCGCCGAGACCCGCAGGGCAGCGGCGGGGCGAGACACACGCAAAGCCGGATTCGTCGCGAAACCTGATCCGGTCGCTTGAGCGGATCGAAACCGACATCGCCGAGATCAAGTCGGAGGTGGAGCGGATGCGGGACACGATCAGCGAGCGGGCGGAGGCAGCAGAGACGGATGGACGGATGGACGGATAGACGGCTGGACGGATGGAAAGGAAAACGGCCCGCGCATGCGGGCCGTTTTCAATGGGGAGTGGTAGATCGCCCCCTGAGTTTAACGGAGACAGGCGGATTTGCCTGCTCCACCCTTCTTCGACCTACCACTTTCCTGTGGGGCGATGCGGCACCCCGTTGCTCTTTCTAAAGGCAATGATTGTGCCGTTTGATGATTCTGTCAACCCCTTGAAATTACGGCAGTTGTGCAGGGCAAAATCAAGGGAAACTGTCGAGTTTCTTGTCGATTTCGAGATTCGTCCGGCAACCAGTTGATCTTGAATCACTTGACTCAGCGTCAATAAATACGACAGCGTCGCCGTTCTAGGGTCGCGGCGTCGAGGAGAGAAATGGACCCGGGTTGATCTCGGGTGCCCGCTTCCAGCGAGCAACAAGGATCGCGCCGATGATGACCAGCAGCACGCTGGTCAGCTGCGCGATGGTGAACGGCCCGAGGAAGCGATCATCCTTGGCCCTCAGTATCTCGATGAGGAATCTCTCGATCCCCGCGAACACCAGGTACGCCCCGAAGAGCCAGCCGGTGCCCCATGGTTTCCGGCGCCAGACCCACAGCAGGGCGAACACCCCGAGCATGATCGCCGCTTCGTAGAGCTGGGTCGGGTGCACAGCCAGCACGGTGGTGGGATCGAGGCCCTGCGGGGTGCTGATGCCCAGGTGATTCAGGTTGGCTACGGTGGACGGCGGGTATCCCTGGGGGAACTTCACCCCCCACGGAAGGTCAGTGGGCCGGCCGTAGTCATCGTTGATCAGGAAGCAGCCGATCCTGCCGAGGGCATAGGCTGCCGCGAGGGCGGGAGCGGCGAGGTGCATGGTCCATCGAAGCGGCACCCGCCGGCGCCATCCATTGAGCAGGACGGCCAGTGCTCCGCCGATGAACCCGCCGTACCACACCAGCCCGCCACGGGAAAGGATGGCCCCAGGGTCCTGGGTCAGCGCCACGTACCAGAGTTTGGCGCCCACCACGCCGCCGATGACGGCGGCGACCACGATGTCCGCGCTGTAATCCTCTCGCAGCTTGCGCCGCCTGAGCTCCAGTGTGATGAGCCAGCCTCCCACCAGGAAGCCGAACATCATCATGATGCCGTAGCCGGTGACCTCGAGCGGGCCGAGATGGATGATGAACGGATAGACGTTCATGCGGAAACAGCCTCCGGAGCCTGGAACCCGGGAAGGGGCAGGTGGTCTCGCGCCTCGAGCTCGAGGCCGCTGCGATCGCCCCGGCGGAGCCGCCAGCCGCCTGCAGCGGCGATCATGGCGGCGTTGTCGGTGTTGAGGCGTGGTGAAGCTACGTGGAGTTCGGCCACTCCCGCCAGCCGGGCGCGCATGGCGGTGACCAGCGCCTGGTTGCAGGCAACACCGCCGCCCAGCACCACCTGCTGGCGGTGGATCGCCTCGGCAGCGAGCGCGGTCTTGGTCACCAGCACCTCGACCGCCGCGTCCTGGAAGGCGAGCGCGAGGTCGGCGGGGCGAAAGGTGGCACGGTCGGCGGTCTCGATGGCGCGGAGCGCCGCGGTCTTGAGTCCGCTGAACGAGAAGTTGA
The DNA here is from genome assembly GCA_946479805.1 of uncultured Gemmatimonadota bacterium. The sequence goes on from CAMLHP010000098.1 coordinate 3,777, forward strand.
AGTGATTGGGATCGTCGGGACCGGCCGAGAGCAGCGGACGGGGCAGGGTAATGGCGCCAGCACGCCCTTCCAGGGCCAGCGCCTCGATGGCGGCACCTCCCGGATATCCCAGCCCCAGGATCTTGGCCACCTTGTCGAAGGCCTCACCCGCGGCATCATCGAGAGTGCCGCCGAGCCAGTTGTAGCTGCCCCACCTCGGCACGTCCAGCAGCATCGTGTGCCCACCCGAGACCAGCAGCCCGGTGAAGGGCGGCTCCAGCGGGACTTCGAGCATCGGTGCGAAGAGGTGTCCCTCGAGATGGTTCACGCCAATGAGCGGAAGCTGGCGGCTGAAGGCCAGCGTCTTGGCGTACATCACTCCCACCAGCAGCGCACCCACCAGTCCCGGTCCCGCGGTCACCGCGATACCGTCCAGCTGGTCGAGCTGCACGCCGGCATCACCCAGTGCCTGCTTCACCACCGGCCCGATGGCTTCGACGTGCGCCCGGCTGGCGAGCTCCGGCACCACGCCTCCGAAGATCCGGTGGATGTCCTGGGAGAGGATGACCAGCGACTCGATGCGCGGGCCGCTGTCGTCCCACATCACAACCGAGGCCGACGTTTCGTCGCACGAGGTTTCGATGCCCAGCACCCGGCGGATCAGTTCAGCTCCTCCGGGCCCACGGTGGCCGGGTCCGAGGGCTCGATGCCCAGTGAGCGCTGGATGAGCGCGATGTTGGCGGGTGAACTCCAGTCGTGTGCGCCTATGACCCGCTTGACGATGATGCCGTCGGCATCCAGCAGAAAGCTTTCCGGCACGCCGGCTGTCTGGAACACCTGCTGTATCCGGCCGCTCCGGTCGTGCAGGATGTCGAACGTCAGGCCCAGCTCCTGGGCAAATCGGGTGACCGGCTCTGGAGAGCCTTCGTCGATGCTTACGGCGGCTATGGCGAAGCCCCTGTCCTTGAGGCGGACCCAGGCCTTCTGCATGGCGGGCATTTCCTGGCGGCAGGGAATGCACCAGGTGGCCCAGATGTTGACCAGCGTGACCTTTCCCTTGTAGTGGGCGCGCAGGTCCACCGAGTCGCCGGTGGCGAGGTCCAGTGCCCGGAAGTCGGGAGCCTTCCCTCCCACTGTCACGCGCTGGGCCGGGCCACCGAAGCGCGAGAGCGCCCACGCTCCCAGCGCGAGGCCTCCCAGCACCAGCGCGACCACCACCCACTGCCTTCGGTTAGCGCTCATTATCTACACTCGCACGCTGCAGGCGGCCCGGAGCGCCTTCACCGCCCCGGTCACGTCGGGTTCTCCAAACACTGCGGTGCCGGCCACGAATGTGTCGGCGCCCGCAGCGTGTGCCGCACCAATGGTGGCCACGGTGATTCCTCCATCCACTTCGAGAGCCGCGGACGAGCCGCGCTCGTCCAGCAGTCGCCGCACCCGCGCAATCTTGTCGGTGGCTGCCGGAAGGTAGCGCTGGCCGCCGAAGCCGGGATTGACCGACATGACCAGCACCAGCCCCACGTCATCCACCACTTCCTCGAGGTGGGCCACCGGGGTGCCGGGGTTGAGCGCGAGCCCGGCAAGCATCCCCAGCTCGCGCACCCGGGCAAGGTGGCGCTGCACGTGATAGGTGGCCTCGGGATGGAAGGTGAACACCGAGGCGCCGAGGCCGGCGTACTCCTCGATGTAGCGCTCGGGCCGCTCGACCATGAGGTGGACGTCAACCGGCAGGTTCGATATCCGGCGGAGCGCGCGGATGATGGGCGCGCCGAATGTCAGGTTGGGAACGAAGTGGCCGTCCATCACGTCCACGTGCAGCCAGGTTGCGCCGCCGGCTTCGGCGGCCTCTACCTGTTCCCGAAGGCGCCCCAGGTCGGCGCTCAGGACACTGGGGGCGATGCGTATGCTCACCGGGCCGCTCCGTTGATTATCAAGTCCACGCTCGAGCCAACCAGGCGCGCCATGCCGGCTGACGGGCGGGTGCCGAGCACCACGCCGCCGACCTCGGTCCTGTCGGTGACCGAGTCGCGCGCGCCCACCTTGAGTCCGCTGGCGATTATCACCCGTTCGGCCTGGACCTGGTCGAGGCCCACCACATCGGGCGTGGGCACCTGCAGCCGGCCGGTGCTGGCCGTAACGGTGACGCTGGTGCCGGCCGGTGCGGCCGTGCCGGGCGGCGGGTCCTGCCAGTACACTTCGCCCCGTGGTGCGCTCATCTGTGCATCGCCCTCGGCTACGGTCACCCGATATCCCTGCGCGGTCAATTCGGTCCGGGCCTCGGTCAGTCCCATGCCGATGACACGCGGAACGGTGCCTTCGTCCCGCCAGATGGAAACCGGCGCCAGCACCATCCACGCAACCAGGAAGCCAACCACGCCGATGAGGGCGAGGATGATGACGTCGCGTAGCGGGCGACGGTGCCTCGGCGGCTCGGCGGCCCGTCGGCTCGGCGCGCCTGCACCAGCACCAGGCGCCTCATCGCGCGGCGACGCGTGGGCGACGCCTCGTCGCGCGATGCCGCGGCGTTCGGTTTGGGGCGCACGCGCCTGCGCCCCTTCTTCTTGCGCCGCGTCATCGCGGGCCGGTTTTCCGTGGCGACGGAATCTCACGGCGAACTCACTCCCCGCGCCGGAGCCGCGCAGCGAAGGCGCCGTCGGTGCCATGCCGGTGCGGCAGCAGCACCAGGTCGCCGTCGGGGCTCAGCAGCGTGGGCGGCACGTCCGAAGGCTCGCGCCGAAAGGCGGGATGCCGCTCCAGGAAGGCTGCCACCTGCCACTGATTCTCTTCCGGTTCGAGAGAGCACGTGGCGTAAACTAACAACCCTCCGGGTGCCACGACCTGGGCAGCGCCGTCGAGCAACTCCGCCTGGCGGGCCGCCAGTTGAAGGAGCGCCTCCCCGGAAACTCGCCAGCGCGCGTCGGGGTGGCGGGCGAAGGTGCCGGTACCGAGGCAGGGAGCATCCAGCAGTACGGACGCCTGGGGAGTGAAGGGTGGCAACAGTGCATCGCCGATGACGGGGTACTCCCGTCCGCTGCCGGCGCGCCTGAGGTTGTCGGCCAGCCTCTCGGCCCGGCGGGGGTGGCGCTCGAGCGCCGCCAGCAGCCCCGCGCTGCGTCCCAGCGCGAGCGCCTTGCCGCCCGGTGCGGCGCAGAGGTCGAGCACGGTCTCGCCATGGGGGAAGTCGGCGTACCAGGTGACGAGGGCCTGGGCCGGATCCTGAACGTAGAAGTCGCCCTCGACAAAGCCGGGCAGCTCGTCGGGCCGGGTGCGATCGGTGACCAGTCCGGCGCCAAAGGGCGCGGGCGACACCCTGACCCCCGCCGAGCGCCACCTCTGCTCGAGCTTTTCGAGATCCTGGCGGGCTGGCTGGAGCACGAGGCTGGGCACCTTGTTGTTCCAGGCGAGGAGCCGCGCGGTGTCGTCCGGGCCGAAGCGCTCCAGCCACCGCGCCACCAGCCATTCCGGATGGGAGTACCGGCTCGCCAGGCCGGCGGCGGTGGTGCCTTCCACCGGTGCCAGCCCGGAATCACCGAAGAGGCCCGGCCCCGCGCTCACCTTGCGCAGCACGGCATTCACAAAGCCGGTGGCGCGCGATCCCGACGCCTCACGAGCCAGCTCGACAGTAGTGCTCACCGCTGCGTGGGCCGGCACGCGATCCAGCCGGGTGAGCTGGAACGCGCCAATCCTCAGCACGTCCTGCAGCGCCGGTTCCACCGCGTTCCAGCCGCGCGGAACCAGCGGCGCCAGCACTGCGTCGAGCTCGCTCTGGTGGCGCAGCACGCCCGCGGCCAGTTCGTGCACCAGCCTCCGATCGGGATCCGCCAGGCGCGGCACCGCGGCGGTGAGCGCGGCGTCGAAGGGCCTGCCATCGCGCACCTGGGTGAGCGCCTTGAGCGCGGCACGGCGGGGAGCCATGCCGGGAACCGA
>CAMLHP010000099.1 GCA_946479805.1 uncultured Gemmatimonadota bacterium
CGCTCGGGCTACCGCTCGCACCAGCAACGCCTTCGGGAGGCGCGGCACGCCCGCCGGCTGCCGTTGACCGGCTGCCGTTGGCCGGCTGTCATTGGCCCGCTGTCGCTGGCCCGCTGACCGCAGGTCCCGCTGGCCGAAGGCACCGCTGGCCGGAGGCCCCGCTGCGCGAAGCGCCCGCTTTCTTTCCCGTTCACGCCGTTGCGGTTCCCGCTCGCATGCGCGAGGCGATGAGACCGGTTGCCACTGCGATGATGGTCCCCAGTGGCACGTACCAGGGCCACGCCAACTGGCCGATGGGCTCCAGCCAGGCGATGCCGGCGGCGTCCGCGATCCGCCTGGCGAACACCACTATCAGCATCACTGCCACCGTCACCAGGACGGCAGCGACGGCATGAGGGCCGCGCACCGAGGCAAACTTGCCGGCAAGGATGTACGTGCCCAGGAGCGCACCGTATGTGATGGAAGCAATGGAAAGCGCCAGCACCACGACCGGAGTGTCGGTGCCACTGGCGTAATAGTAGAAGAAGAGCGCCGCGCCGATCAGGCTGAGGCCCCACACAAGCGAGAACACCCGGCCCACCCTGAGCAGGTGCTGCGGGTCGCGCCGGCCGGTCCATCCGGCGTAGAGATCGTGCGTAAGCGATGAGGCCAGCGCGTTGATTGATGAAGCGATGGTGCTCATTGCCGCTGCGAGAATGCCCGCCACAACCAGCCCCGCGAGCCCTGAGGGTAGATAGTCAATGATGAATCGGGGAAAGACTTCATCGCCCGCGAGCGACTCGGGAGCCTGGCCCGCGGCCCAGATGGCGCTTCCCACGAGGAGGAACAGCAGGAACTGGAGGATCACAACCACGCCCGAACCCACCAGCGCTCGCCGCGCATCACGGAGGGATCGGGTGGCCAGCAGGCGCTGCACGATGAGGTGGTCTGTGCCGTGCGACGCCGCCGAGAGGAGCGCGCCGCCCAGCACCCCGCCAATGAGGGTGTACGTAGACGTGAGGTTGATGCTGAAGTCCACCATTCGGAGCTTGCCCGCCTCAGCCGCGAGCGAGAGCGCGGTGCCTGCGCCACCCGCCATCTTCCATGCTATCAGCAGCGCGGCCACGCCACCCGCGACGTATACCACCAGTTGCACGACGTCGGCCCAAACCACGGCCTTGAGGCCGCCCAGGTAGGTGTAGGCGAGGGTCACGAGCCCCATGGCGAGGATCGCGACGGGGATGCTCCAGCCGGTCACCAGCGCCAGCGGAATCGCCCCGGCGAAGATCCGCACCCCATCACCCATGAAGCGGGTAACCAGGAAGACCAGTGAAACCAGGCGTCGGGTGCCCGGCCCGAACCGGCTTTCGAGCCGCTCGTACGCCGTTTCCTGGGAACCCTGGAAGTACCCCGGCAATAGCCACGCGGCCACTCCAATCCGTCCCAGCAGGTAGCCGAACGAAAGCTGGAGGAATGTGAGGTCGCCCCGGGCGCCGATGCCCGGGACCGAAATCACGGTCAGCGCGGACGTCTCGGTCGCCACGATCGACAACAGCACCGCAAAGGCGGGCAGGTCGCGAGCACCCAGGAAGTAGTCGCCCGCCGTGGCCTGCCGCCGAGCAAGCCAGAGCCCGACGCCCAGCGTGCTGGCGAAGTAGACGATGATGACGGCGAGATCGAGTCCGGACATATACCGGCCGAGTGGGAGGGGTCAGTTCTGCAAATGAAGAAGGGGCCGGATTACCAGCCCCTTCAGCCTCGTGCCCTACGCCTCACGCCTCACGCCCCACGCCTATGCAGTAAAGCTGCTCCCGCAGCCGCAGCCGCCGGTGGCATTCGGGTTGTTGAACGTGAATCCCGAGCCCTGCATCGAGGAGACGTAGTCGATGCCGATGCCGTTGAGGTACTGGGCGCTGAATCCATCCACGAAGAGCCGGACCCCGTTGATCGACATGACCATGTCGTCCTCGGCCGGCTGCTCCTCGATGTTGAGGCTGTACTTGAATCCCGAGCACCCGCCCGGCAGCACGCTGACCCGGAGGCCGGATGTCTCGGCCGGTACCTGCTCCGACTCGAAGAATTTCCGGACTTCGTCTGCCGCGCGATCGCTCAGGCTGAGCGCAAAGCCTTGGGTCATGGTGTCCTGGGTGCCGCTCATTCTCTGCTCCGAAGTGTGGGTGGTGCTCAAGGAAAGCTAGATAGCGCCTCGTTGATGGTCAACGCGCGGGCCCGTCGGAAGGTTCCACGCGGTCGCCCTCCAGTGCTGCCACCACCCGATTGGCCACGTTTCGCCGGACAGGCCCCCAGCCGGAGTTCTCCCGGGTGGGGTGAACCCGGTTGCTCAGCAGGACGATGACCAGGTCGCGGCTCGGGTCCATCCAGATCGATGTGCCCGTGAAGCCGGTGTGCCCGAAGCTGTGGCGCGATAGCCGCCGACCCGCGCTGCTCCCCTCCGACGGCGTGTCCCAGCCCAGCGCTCGGCTCGAACCCCTTGGCAGGTCCTGGCGACGGGAGAATCCCTTGAGCGCAGTCGGCGGAGGAGGCCAGATCCACTCCTCTCCCGGCTCGCCGTGCCAGGCCTCCAGCATCCAGTCGCCAAATCGAAGCAAGTCGCGGGCCGAGCTGAACAGCCCGGCGTGGCCCGACACGCCGCCCATCCGGCTGGCATTCTCATCATGCACCTCGCCCCGGACAATTCGCCCCCGCCAGGGGTCGTTCTCGGTCGGCGCGATCCGCGGCAGCCAGCTCGAATCAGGGAGGAAGCGTGTGTCACGAAGGCCGAGCGGCCCGAAGACTCTTCGCTCCAGCAGGTGGTCCAGCCGGGTGCCGTAAACGGACTCGACTACCTGGGTCAGCACGATCGCGCCCAGGTCGGAGTAGGTGAAGTCGGTGCCGGGAAGGGTATCGAGCTGGGTGGTATCGGCCATCAGCATCGCATCGGCACGATCGGTGGCGTACTCGTACAGCGGCCGCCACGCCGGCATTCCGGAGGAGTGGGTCAGCAACTGCCGGATCGTGATTGCGGACTTGCCCGGGCCGGCAAATGCAGGCACGTACCTGCTGGCCGGCGCGTCGAGGTCTATCAGCCCTTCCTCCACGCCCATCGCCACCGCGGTAGTGAGGCCAATGACCTTGGTGAGCGAGGCCAGGTCGTAGACCGTGGTGGAGTCGGGCCGGCTGGAATCGTCGATTCCCAGAACCCCATAGGCGTGGAAGTAGTGCTTCCCGCGCCAACTCACGCCCAGCACCGCGCCAGGAGCCGCACCGGAATCGATCATCGAGTCCAGGTACGGCACCGCGACATCGATGGGCGATCGAAGCGGTGGCACATCCCCGGGACGGGGTCCGGCGCATGCTACGGCTCCCAGAAGAAGCAGCAGCATCACCGCGCTCGGGGCAGTCCGCATCACTGATCTCCTCCGGCTGCATCGCGAGTCAGGCCGGCGCCGAGTGGCAGCCGGGGCGGCACTGAGGTGGGTAGGCGCCCGACGATAGCTGCGCCCGAGAGCGCGTACGCGGCCGCGCGTTCACTGATCGGATTGGCAGACCAGGCAATCAGGTACGAACCAATCGAGGGCGTGGCCGAGTAGATGTAGGGCGATCCGAAGGACACCAGCATCGACGGCCTCGCCGCCGCGCTTGAATCGATCAGCGCCGCCAGTGGCCCGGGCAGCGCTATCGAACCTTTCCACGCCACCGGGCGCACGGCCACGGCGAAAAGGGCGTACGGGTGATTGGCGACTTCGGTTCGAACCGAGTCGTAGCTGGCGGGGCCGCTCTGGGAAGTGAGCCGCAGCGATGTGACGCTGTGGCCTTCGGCGCGAAGTGCCGAGGCGAAGGTGGCACCCACCGAAGAAGCGGTTCCCTCACCGTACTGCACCAGCGCGATGTCCCGGGGTGCGGCCCTCAGCGAGTCGGCAGTGCCGTCATCCTCCGCCAGCACTATGGAGCGCGCGGCGATTTCTTCCGCCGCCAGCGCGTTCTCCTGGCGGCCGACGTGATCCATGACGCTGTCAAGCGGCACCAGCCGCTTTCGGAAGAGGCCAAGGTCGCGCTTGACGGCAAGCATCTTCCGTACCGAGTGGTTGACGCGCTCCTCGGTGACGCGGCCTTCTCCCACGGCAGTGACGACGGCATCGATCGCCTCGCCTGCGTTGGAGGGCATCAGCAGCAGGTCCGCGCCCGCCAGCAGCGCGAGGACTGCTGCTTCGCCCGCGCCGTACAGGCTCACCACGCCCTGCATGTTCAGCGCGTCGGTTACGGTCAGTCCCCCGAAACCCAGCGAGTCGCGCAGAATTCCCGTCAGCACCCCGGGGACGACCGTCGCGGGACGGGTGCGGCCTTCGTCCAGCTGGGGCAGCGCGATGTGGGCCGACATGACTGCGCTGGCACCGGCGTCAATTCCTGCCCGGAATGGCTCCAGTTCGAGCGAATCGAGCCGGCTCCAGTCGGCGTCGATCACGGGAAGGGCGAGATGGCTGTCGGTTTCGGTGTCACCATGACCGGGAAAGTGCTTGATGGTGGAAAGCATGCCGCCTTCCTCGATCCCCCGCACCGCGGCAGCGGTGAAGCGGGCCACGACTTCCGGGTCCTCCGAGAACGACCGGGTATTGATGATGGGATTGGCGGGGTTGTTGTTGACGTCCGCCGCCGGCGCGAAGGCCATGTGGACTCCAACGGCCCGGCCTTCCTCTGCTGTCACCCGTCCGATGAGCCGGGCATCGGATTCGCGCCCGCCCGCGGCCACTCCCATATTCGGCGGGAACTGGGTGCCGCCTTCGAGCCGGATGCTGGTTCCGCTCTCGAAATCGGATGCGATGAGGAGGGGCAGGGGTGCGGCGCGCTGATACTCGTTGATCCGCGCAGCGATGTCGGTGGGAGACCCCACCGAGATTATGATGCCGCCCACATGGAGCGAGTCTACCCAGCGGAGTTCCTTCTGGAACGCCGGCGCGTCGGTCGCGGTGTAACTTCCGGGGACCCAGGGCATGATGAGCTGAGCGACCCGGTCGCGCAGCGACAGCGAATCGAGAAGCGCGTCCACGCCCATGGTGATGGGACGCGGGTTTGTCTCGGGCACATGCGCCGCGCAGGCGCTGAGGCCCGCCACTGCTCCAGCCAGGAGTAATCGATGCAACGGTGGCTCGCGAGGTTGAGTGGGTTGACGGCGGCGCTGCTGCTGACGGTGTCAGCCGGCTGCGCCGCACAGGGTGCCAGGCAATCTCCAGCCCCGGCAGGAGTCCGGCCCGGCATAGAGGTGCTGCTGGCCGACAGTGCGCACCTCATCTCGGGGCGAAACGTCGGGCTGGTCACCAACCACACCGGCATCGGGGCCGACGGCATCAGCGACGTCGAAAAGCTGCTGGCGGCCGGCGTCGCGCTCAAGGCGCTCTACAGCCCGGAACATGGCTTCCGCGGGGCGGCCGCGCCCGGTGAGCATGTGGCAACCACCACCGATAGCGCCACCGGGCTTCCAATCTACAGCCTCTATGGCAGCACCGCGGCTCCGACCGACTCCATGCTGGCCGGGATCGACGTGATGCTGGTGGACCTGCAGGACGTCGGCGCCCGCTACTACACCTACATCTCCACCGCGCTCGAGGTGATGAAGTCGGCCCGGCGAAAGGGGATCCCGGTCCTCATTCTGGACCGGCCCAATCCGATAGCCGGCCTGGTACAGGGGAATGTGCTCGACACTGCATTTTCGACCTTTGTCGGCAAGCTTCCGGTGCCGATGCGGCATGGTCTCACCATGGGGGAGCTGGCGCGATTCGGCAACGTCGAACTCGGTATTGGCGCAGACCTGCACGTGATTCCGGTGGTGGGATGGGAACGAATCCGGTATTTCGACCAGACGGGCCTGCCGTTCGTTCCACCCAGCCCTAATCTCAAGACCGTCGAAAGCCTGGTCCATTACCCCGGCACCTGCCTGTTCGAGGGCACCAACCTCTCGGTGGGGCGGGGGACCGATGCGCCCTTCGAGCAGATCGGGGCGCCCTGGCTCGACAGCGACGACGTGCTCAAGCGGCTCGACCCGTCTGCCCGGGCCGGTGTGGTGTTCGAGCCTGTGAGCTTCACTCCGGTGTCGCCCGGTGACGGGAAGTTTACTGGAGTACGGGTGGAAGGGATCAGGCTGCGAGTCACCGATCGCGCTCTCTACGACCCGACTCGCACCGCGGTTGCGCTTGTCTCCGCCATCGCCGCTTCGGCGCCGGAGCAGTTCGAGTTCCTCGAGCGGCACTTCGACCGGCTTGCGGGCACCGACAAGCTCCGCGCCGGAATCACAGCTGGTCAGAGCGTGGAGCAGCTGGTTGCCAGCTGGAGTCGCCAGCGCGAGGTTTTCCGGGCCCGCATCGAGCCATTCCTCATTTACCCCGCGGCCGGTGGCGCGGAAGGCGCGGAGGTTTCAGCGGCGGATTCCGCGCTCATTGGCCAGATTCTCCTGGCCGAAGACGGAAGGGACCTTGCCGCACCCGCCATTGCGAAGGGTCGGACCCACGCTGATCCACGCATTCGGCGTCTCGCCTTGCGGGCAGCAGCTCGCATCCAGGATCCCGCATTCGAGGCGCGCGGCGAGCTGTCGCCGATCGCCCCGCCCCCGGTGTGGCCGGAACCGGCGTGGCGGCTGCGCTATCGCGAACTGGCTCAGCATCGCACCGACTGCGCCTCGCTGCAGCGGGCCATGGAGGACCCGTCGTGGCAGGTTCGGTTGCGCGCCGCGGACGTCGCGGATTCGTCGTGCGGCCAGCGCGCCGGACTGGTCGCGATTCTGCAGCAGTGGGTGGACCACATACCGGGCGACGCCACCCGTCGCGAGGCCAGCGGCGTATCGTGGCATGCGGGAGCCCACGCACTTGTGGCTCTCGCCCGGCTCAGGCCCGATATCGCAGGCCGGCGGACATCGCGGCTCGCGCGGCACCACCAGTGGCAGGTGCGGATGTACGCCGCGCGTGCGGCCGCGGTAGTGCCTGACCTGGCCACGCTCCGAACACTGGCCCGCGACCCTGACGACAACGTGAAGGAGGCGGCCATACTGGCACTCTCCCAACTCACAGGTCACGTCGACGACCCGATATACCTCTCTGCCCTTCAGGGGAGTGGCGCGCAGGCGGTCCGCGCAGCGGCGATCGCCATCGAAGGCAGCTCCAGTGTCGAGGCGCGACTGGCAGCCTCGGCCATGTTCGACCGGTGGGCGGCCCGTGGAAATGCATCCGAGCGCGACGTGCGGGTGGCACTCCTCGCGGCGGCCGGCCGACCCGCGACCGATGACCGGCCGCCACTGGTGCAACCCAGCCTCTCCCCGCGCACCGTCGGCCTGGCCCTGGGTGAGGAAGTCCGGCTCCGGGTGGAGATGTCGCCCGCCAGTGGCGGTGGCACCTTCGTAGTGCGGCTCAGGGGTGACGCCGCTCCTGTCATGGCGGGACGCATCCTCGACCTCGCCAATCGAGGCTACTACGACGGACTCACCTGGCACAGGGTGGAGCCGGACTTCGTGATCCAGGGCGGCAGTCCGGGAGACAACGAGTACGTCGGGCT
>CAMLHP010000100.1 GCA_946479805.1 uncultured Gemmatimonadota bacterium
GCGGCCTGAGTGACGACGGTGGCAGCGGGTGCAATCGGATCAGCCAGCGCGTCGCCAAACTCACGGGCGGTGCCGAAGCGGTCTGCGGCGGTGCGTGACAGCGCCCGGGCCACGGCGCGCTCCACGTGCTCGGGCACCGTGTCCCGATGAGTCCTGAGGAGAGCCGGGGTCTCGGTGAAGCGGCGGGCGATGGTTGCCTGCGGCGTCGCAGCGGCGAAGGGGGTGACGCCGGCCAGCATCTCATACAGCACTATGGCGAGGCTGTAGACGTCGCTCCGGGCGTCGACCTCGCGCTCGCCAGCTGCCTGCTCGGGACTCATGTATGCCGCAGTGCCGATCGACGTCCCGGTCGCGGTGAGCCGCTCGTCCCCGCCGCCGGCCAGGGCTCGCGCGATGCCGAAGTCGGCAACGAGTGCGTGGCCCTCGGTCAGCAGAATGTTGTCGGGCTTGACGTCGCGGTGGACCACGCCATGGCGGTGGGCGTAGTCGAGTGCATCGGCCGCCTCGCGGGCGATGGATATCGCGCCTGTCACCGGCAGCTGGGCCTCGCGGTCGATCCTGACGCGGAGCGACTCGCCCGACACGAAAGGCATGGTAAACCAGAGCTGGCCGGCGGTTTCGCCGGAGTCCAGCACGGTCAGGATATGGGGATGCTGCAGCCGGGCGGCGACGTGGATCTCGCGCTCGAAGCGCTCAGCGCCCAGGGCATGGGCGAGGTCGGGGTTGAGGACCTTGAGGGCGACGGACCGGTCGTGCCGGACGTCGTGAGCCAGGTAGACGACCGCCATCCCGCCCCGGCCGAGCTCTCGCTCGATGCGATAGCGGTCGGCCAGCGCGGCTTCAAAGGTGGGGCGGGGGTCTGATGGCACGGTGCAAAATGATATGGGCTCGCGAGCCTACGCGCCATGGGGGCAGCGTGTTACGGCACCGGGGTGCACTGCAGGTCGGCGCCGATGGTCAGGGGCCCGGTGTAGAACTGCTTCAGCTCGGTGACGGCGGCTTCCACATCGATCGGACCAATATGACCGAGAACCAACCGGCCCACTCCCGCCTCCTGGGCCAGGCGGCCAACCACTGCTGGCGGCGCATGGAGCTGCAGCAATCGCGTCGCACCTGCGCCAATCTCGAGATGCATGACCAGGACATCCGCGCGCCGCGCGAAGTCCACGAAAGCGGGATTGGCTCCTGTCTGGTCGGAGCTGAACACGACAGACTTGCTGCCGGTCTGTATCCGATACGCCAGGGTGGGAATATTGCCGTGGGGAATGCCGAGCGCGGTCACGGTGATGCCATCGTGTTCAAACACCCTGGATGGTTCAGGGTTCGCGGCATCCGCCACGCTGACGTCGAGCCGGACGCCGCCCGGGGCGCCGGCCGGTGACGGACTGCCCAGGGTGGTTCCGAGCATCGGAAAGGCCCCACTGCTGGCGTCGAACAGCCGGCTGAGGAAGACCGGGAACTCCGGCACGGCCCGGTTCCCGGAGGGCCCGATGATGGGCAAGGGCTCCTTCCGGGCCAGACTGCTCAACCACAGGAGTGCGGACAGATCGGAGACATGGTCAGGATGCAGATGGCTGATGGCGACCAGTGACAGGTCGTCCAGTGCGGCCCTCGACTGGCCGAAACGCAAAAATGCGCCGCCCCCGATGTCGACCAGGATTCTTGCGTGCCCGTCGATCCAGACGATGTAGCTGGTGGACGCGCGCTCACTGTTGACCATGGGGCCGCCCGAACCCAGGACCTGAACCGCGAGCGGCGTATCCCCGCAGCCCTGGGCTGATGCGCTCGAAGGCAGCGCGAGAACCGCGAGCGCTCCGGCCATCACGGAGCGAATCATGAGTGGTCCGTCCGTCATTCCATCCTCGCGGCCAGGATCGTGACGTCGTCGTGGGGATCGGCGTGGCGCCCGAAGCCCTGCAGGGAGTCGAGCACTGCGCGCACCTGCTCGGAGGCGGGGGCGTCCGATTGACCCCGCAGAACCTCGCGGAGCCGCTCCCCGCCGTAAATGTCGCCGGTGGGGCTCCGGGCTTCGATCAGCCCGTCGGTGAAGATGAAGAGCGAGTGTCCCGGCTCGAGGGTGCGGGTCACCGCGGTGAACCGGGAGCCGGGCATCATGCCCAGCGCCGGGCCAGTGGGCCGCAGCTCCTCAATTCCTCCGTCGTCCGCAATCACGAGTGCAGGCTCGTGGCCGGCGTTGACATACACCAGCTCACCGGACCACGGCTCCACCGACGCAAGGAACACGGTTGCGAACATGTTGGTCCGACCGTGAAGCCGGGCTATGTAGTCGTTGGTGAAGCCGGCGACGCGGGTGAGCAGCTCGGCCGGCGAGGCCGACTGCAGCGCCTGCATCACCATCGTATGACGGCCACCTATCATCTGGATCGCACCGCCACCCACGGGGTCGGCGGAGGCTCGGATCAGGCTCCGGAAGAGCGCCATGAACAGCGCCGCACCCACGCCCTTGTCGCAGACGTCCCCGACCACGAGCATGACCTCGCCCGATGACAGCAGGAAGCAGTCGTAGAAGTCGCCCGAGACGTCGAGCGCAGGGCGGAGCGCGGCCTCGAGCTGCATTCCACCCACATCGGGGAGGGCCTGGGGCAGAAAGTCACGCTGGATGGTCCGGGCCACTGACATCTCCCGGCGCAGGTACTGGCCGTCCTGGAGGCGCTCCCGGTCCACCGCCGCGTTGACCCGCGCGCGCAGCACCGCCGAGCCGAAGGCGCCCGGCAGGTAGTCATCCGCCCCGGCCTCGAGGCAGCGCTCGATGGCGTCCATGTCATTCGAGGAAGAGATCGCAAGCACTGGCAGGCCCGCGAGCACGTCGTCGCCGCGCAGCGTCCCGACCAGCGCCCGGCCGGCGTCCCCGACCATGTCGGTTTCGACCAGGACCAGTTCGAAGCGCGCCGACCGCAGCAGGGTGAGCGCGCGGTCGGGATCGGCCTCGGCAAGGACGAAGTATCCCTCGGTTCCCAGTCGCTGCATCAGTGACGCGGCATCCTGGAAGCTCCTGCCAATGACCAGGACCTTGGGGGGAACCCGAAGCGTCGTCTGCGTGGCCTGCATGGAGTCGGGGTCGCTCATCGCGCGGTCGCTCATCACTGAGTCGCTCATTGCCGGGTTGCGTCCAGCAGGTTCAGCTGCCACAGGTCCTGGGTACTGGTATGAATAAACGGCTTGAGGGCGCGCATGCCGGTCCTGCCTATGCTCCGCTCGAGATAGCGCACTTCCTCGAGCTTGGCCGGAAGTGATGGATCGGCTGCGGCCTCGAACCCCGCCTCGCGGAGGAGCAGCATCCCCTTGGCCCGCACGCCGAGCTCGGCGCGAAGCCGGAGGAGGCACATCGCATCAACGATGATCTCCGGCGGGAAGCTGCTACGCAACTCCTTCAGGTACTGGCCGACCGGTGTGTCCGACACGGCGCCGGCGTGGGTGACGCGAAGCAGCTCCTGGTCCATGTCGAAGCCAGTGCCCAGCCAGGACTGGGTCTCCCTCTCGCTCTTCTGGAAGAGCACAACGACGATGGAAGGGAGCACCAGCACAATGAGCGCGGTCGCGAGTAGCGGCGCCACCAGGAATTGATTGTACAGTGAGTGCAGAACGATGGCGACGGCCAGCCCGGGCAGCATCAGCCTGGCGCGGAATCCGGTCGCTCGCTTCTGGAGGGTCCGGGCCATCATTGCGACGATTGCGGTGGTACCGCCATGCATCAGCGCGGTGCCGAATCCGCGGACGACCCACGCCCAGATGGTCGAGGATGGATGGCTCTGCAGCAGGAGGAGGTTCTCGACGAACGCGAAGCCCGTCCCGACCGCGAAGCCGTAGGTGGCGGCATCGGCGACGAACCCCACCCTGCTCCGGCGTATCAGCCAGATAACGTAGAGCGACTTCAGCAGCTCCTCGACAACAGGAGCCACATACCTCGAGTAGCTCAGCAGGTCCAGCGCCAGCGCGTCCCGAAGCCAGCTGTTGGCAAAGTAGCCCGCCATCGCGGCGACGAACCCTGCAGCGACGGCCAGCAGGATGGCCCGAAGCGGAATGAGCCTGTAGCTGTCCAGCAAGACCAGCGCACCGAGAAAGAGGAAGACCGGAAGCACGCTGACGGCAAAGGCAACTGCCATGTTCACATCAACTTGAGCGAAATCAGCAGGTCCGAGGTGCGCGGTATCCCCTGCCCGTCCGCGACGGCGAAGCCGAAGGACAGCGTTGACTCGAGGTGGGAGAGGGTGATCATCCGGACGTCTACCTGCGCCCCGATGCTTACGTACTTGCGCCTGGCTGCTTCGTCATCGAAGTCGGTCACCAGGCCGCTTCCGAACAGCGACAGCCTGGCCCAGCGAAAATAGGCACTCGGGATACCGACCTTGCGGAAGCGAAGCGGCGGCGACACCCACTCAACCTGGGCCTTGCCGTACGTGGCGCCGCTGACCTGGTTGATGTCGAGGCCCGGGAAGCTTTCCGGGCTGCGGAACTGCTTGATGTCCCGGTAGTCCACCCAGTTGTTGCCATAACCGCCGAAATAGGTGCGGGCGAAGGGGTCGTTGCGGTCCCCGCCCAGGGCGGTGCCGCCCGAAGCACGGAACCAGATGGACGAGTGGTCGAGCGGGAGGAGGAAGCCCCGCGACACGTCGAGGCTCAGGCGGGGCTGGAACCTGCTGGCGGCGTAGTTGCCACGGGCCGCCAGCTTCCAGCTGCCCCCGAGTTCGTCGTCGGTCGCTCCAAGCGAGCGCCGGAGGGACTTGTAGTCGAGCTCGCCCGAGAAGGTGGCGAGCTTGTCGGACGACGCGGCGACACCCTGGAACTCGGGCACGGTGGCGAGATTGCCGTATCCAGCGGCCCGAAGGGTGTAGGCCAGGGTGGTCGGCCCGTCGATGATGAGGTTGCCCCGGTACTGCGCCGAGAGCGAGTAGCCTCGGCGGCTGGTCCTTGTGGGCCCGAACAGGTCGTAGAAGTCGGCGCGGTTGAGCGTGCCGGTAATGTTCCAGTTCCAGTGGCGGAAGTCGGCCCGGAGGTGGAGGCGCTCGCCGGGATCGAGTTCCTGCCCCGGAGAATACGATGCGGTGAGGTCGAGCGCCGTGGCCCCGAGCCGGTCGGTGAAACCAGCCCGCAGCCCTCCGGAGATGCCGAGGTTGCCGGCGGAATCCTCGTAGCCCTCGACCACCGGATATACGTTGTCGAGCTTGAAGTTCCGAAGCGCGCTGTAGCCGGTCGTTGCCGCGGTGAGCGAGTCGGGGTCGACGGTGGCTGCCGGAGCCGGCATCCACGCCTGCACCTCCGGCCGCTGCTCGGCGATCTCGTTGCCGAGGAAGCGAATGGCGCTCACGCTGTCAGGCACCGCGTCCGGGATCATCGACGGCACGAAACCCTGGCGCGAGTACTCGAACACCACCAGCGAGTCGCCCGGCAGCGGCACCGGCTTGAAGTACCCGGATTCCGCGTTGCTCAGGGGCTGCATCCGCCGGTGTTCCACGTCGTACCGGTAGATGTTGGATACCCCGGAGTAATAGGAGGAGCCGTACAGGAAGCTGCCGTCGGCGGAAAAGACAAAGTTGGAGGGCGACCAGTCGCCGAACTCGTACAGCACTTCCGGGGTCGTGTTGCCCTGGAGGAGGCTCGCCAGATCCATCCGCACGAGCCTCTGCGCCCCGCTGATCTCGGACATCGAGGCTATGAGCGCAGAGCCGTCACTGGCGACGTCGAGGTCGAACAGGTCGCGCCCGTACGGCAGGGTATAAACCTGGTTCCACTCGTTGTACGGGTAGGGGAGCCGGACGAGGGTGGAGAATCCGTTGTCGTGCCGCACGCCCCAGAGCGACCGGTCCGCCTGGTTGAACGCCAGGTCGCCAATGCGGGAGTTGCGGAGCAGGACACGGCTGTCGCCGGTCTTGAGGTCCAGCGCGATCAGGTGACGCCAGTCGGCGTTGTTGGTGGTGTAGAAGAGGGTCCGCGACGATGGATCGAACGCCAGGGACGTGACCGACATCCCCGAAGCGGCCGGGATGTCGCGGATCCGGGTGAATTCGCCGCTGGCCACGTCGATCGAGGCGATGTGGGCTTCCTGCCCCGGATAGCGCACCGCCACCAGGATGCTGGCCGTCGCGGAGTCGTACCACGCGTGCGACACCGAGCCAAGCACCCGGTCAGTCAGCGGCCGGGCCCGGGTGGTGGGGTGGCGACGGATGGACTCGAGGTTCTGGCGCTGCCACTCCCGTTCCCACTCGATCCACCGGGACCACTCTTCCTCGAGGGAGGTGCCGAAGACGTGCCGGAACTGCGAGGCAAAATAGGCCTTGCTGCCCTTCCCGCGGTCGAACCAGGAGAGCATGCGCTCATTGCCGTACTGGAGCGCGAGGTAACTGACAAAGCGAGTGCCGTAGAGGTAGGAATTGGTGCCCACCTGGAAGTCGATCGTGGTGCCCTCCGACTCGAGGCCGACGACGTCGTACATCCTGGCGCTGTCGCGAACGATGGTCCGGAACACCATTTCGTCGTAGGGCCCGATCACGCGGCCGAGGCCGCCGTTCATCCAGGTTTCGAGGTAGGTCGCGATTCCCTCGAGGTACCACCGTGGCGAGTACCAGCGCGGCACGGTCAGGTAGCTGTAGGCGATCGTGAGGGGCACCTCGGGATCCGGACCGACCTTGCCGAAGAAGATGGAACGGAAGAACCGATCCGACGCGGCCGGCTTGTCGGAAGTGAAGATGTGCGCCAGCTCGTGGTTCATCGACGACGCCATCCGCTCGGCCGCCGGCGCCGACTCGTAGTCGTGGCCGTAGGGCGCGATCCCGATGGTGACGTGGTTTTCGGGAAGCGGGCGCGCGCCGGCGTTGCCGTAGTGCCAGAGATCGTGGATCAGGACGTTGGTCCTGTCGCGAGGCACGTAATCGAAGAGCTCCTCGTGGAACCGCAGCGCACGATCGAAGCTGGCGGCGACCTGCGGCACGAGCCACGACTGCAATGGCGAGGTATAGATCAGGTGCATCGTCGGCGTGTCAAGCGCCTGGAACTGGGCAGCGAGGCAGGCCGGCGAAGCAGCCAGCGCGCCGAGCACGGCCGCGCACAAAGCGAGGACGCGTCCGCGGGCGAAAGCGGGGTGTTCAGAGCGGAAATTTCTCATGGGTGAGAGGCTGAAGCTACACCGGCCCCGAACTGCCGCAAGGGCAGCCGGGGCCGGCGTGGAGAAGCTCATTTCGACATTCTGCGGACGTGCAGGTCGTGCAGCGCCCTTGCTACATCTGCATGCGCATTGCCTGCGTAAGGAACGCCTCTGACGCCGACTGATCGCGGGCCAGGGCCCGGAAGGTCTGGCTGGCCTGGAGCGCACGGAACGTATCGTTCGCCCGCAGCGCCTGATAGGCGGCGTTGGACTGCATGGCCTGGTACGCAGCGTTGGTCTGGAGCGCCTGCCAGGCGGCGTTGGACTGCATGGCCTGGTACGCAGCGTTGGTCTGGAGCGCCTGCCA
>CAMLHP010000101.1 GCA_946479805.1 uncultured Gemmatimonadota bacterium
AGCTGCTCAGCACGCTCGAACGCCCCTACTACGCGATTGTCCGGCCCACGGTCGATGCCTTGGTGCGTGCCGGGGTCCGGCCCAATACCATCACCACGGTCGGAACTCTGTTTGTGATCGTCTCGGCCGTGGCTTACGGACTGGGATATGTGCGGATGGGCGGGGCGCTACTGCTCGCGTCGGGCATCATCGACACGCTCGACGGCCAGGTGGCCCGGAAGAGCGCCCAGGTTACCCGGTTTGGCGCATTCTACGACTCGACCCTGGACCGGGTCGGCGATGGCGCCACCTTCATTGGCATCGCGGTCTTCCTGCTGACCGCCCCGAACGTTGCGTGGCGGCTTCCGGCCGTGATCCTCTGCATGGTGGCGATCCTCGCCTCGCTCCTGGTGTCATATGCACGGGCCCGGGCCGAGGGCCTCGGCATCGACTGCAAGGTCGGGATCGCCCAGCGCGCGGAACGCATCCTGGGACTCGGACTGGTGTCGCTGATGTTTGGCGCCAGTTTCCGGGCGCAGGCGCTGGTGCTGGCCGTGGCGCTTCTGGCCGTCGCCTCGATAGTTACCGTGGTGCAGCGCTTTGTTTTCGTCCACCGCGTCGCGGGGGACAGTTCCAGTATTCCTGACTGAAAGGACTGTGGCAGTGGCTGACAAGAGTGTCCGGCAGATAGCGCCGGCCAAGGGCAAGCTCGGAGTGCTAACCGTGGGCCTGGGGGCAGTGGCCAGTACCTTCATCGCAGGCGTCGAGAACGTGCGGCGAGGAGCGGCCCGGCCAATCGGATCACTGACCCAGATGGGCACCATTCGCCTGGGCAAGCGCACCGATAACCGGACGCCACTGATCAACGAGTTTGTGGACCTGGCCTCGCTGGACGACCTGGTCTTCGGTGCGTGGGACCCGGTTCCGGATGACTGCTACGAGGCGTGCGTCCACTGCGGCGTCCTGGACCGGCATGAGCATGTCGAGCCGATCAAGGACTTCCTGAAGGGCATCAAGCCGATGCCGGCAGTGTTCGAGCAGGCTTACGTCAAGCGGCTGCAGGGCACCAACGTCAAGACCGGCAAGAACAAGCGCGACCTGGCCGAGCAGCTTCGCAAGGACATCCGCGACTTCAAGCAGAAGCACGGCTGCGACCGCCTGGTGATTGTCTGGTGCGCCTCCACCGAGATCTTCATCACCCAGGGCCCGGCCCACCAGACGCTCGCGGCATTCGAGAAGGCTATGGAGGCCAACGACGCGTCGATCGCCCCGTCGATGCTCTACGCGTGGGCCGCCATCATGGAAGGCGTCCCCTTCGCCAACGGCGCCCCCAACCTGAGCTGCGACTTCCCGGCGATGGTCGACCTCGCGAGGGACAAGGGCGTCGCCATCGGAGGCAAGGACTTCAAGACCGGCCAGACCATGCTGAAGACCGTGCTCTCGCCCATGTTCAAGGCGCGGATGCTGGGCGTGGCGGGCTGGTACTCCACCAATATCCTCGGCAACCGCGACGGTGAGGTGCTGGACGATCCCGAGAGCTTCAAGACCAAGGAAGAGTCGAAGCTCGGGGTGCTGGAGTACATCCTGCAGCCGAAACTCTATCCCGAGCTTTACGGCGAGATGTACCACAAGGTGCGGATCAACTACTACCCGCCGCGGGGAGACAACAAGGAGGGCTGGGACAACATCGACATCTTCGGGTGGCTGGGCTACCCGATGCAGATCAAGGTCGACTTCCTGTGCCGCGACTCGATCCTCGCAGCGCCGCTGGTGCTGGACCTCGCCATCTTCTTCGACCTGGCCCAGCGGGCCGGGATGAGCGGCATCCAGGAGTGGCTCTCGTTCTACTTCAAGAGCCCCCAGGCCGCCGCCGACCTGTACCCGGAGCACGACCTGTTCATCCAGCTGACCAAGCTCAAGAACACGCTGCGGTGGATGAAGGGCGAGGAGCAAATTACCCACCTGGGCATCGAGTACTACGAGAACGGATGAAATACTTTCACCGTACCCAATTGCCGCCCGATGGCGTGGTGGCCCAGGCGGCGCGCTTCTTTGGCGCCCGCCTCGGCCCCACCGAGGAGTCGGATCGCCGGCGCGCTTTCGCCGGCCCGCTGGGCCAGCTGAGCGTGACGGTCCGCGCCGAGGGCGGGCACTACACCCTCGTCACGGTGGAGACCGACCAGCCGGGCGAGAGTGAGCTCGACAAGCTGGGAAAGCGATTTCTCACCCTGCTTCACACCGCGGCTGACCCAGGCCACGTGCCGATTGGCGCTTACTGAACGGCGCCGGCACACCCCCCCTCACTCGCAGGAGACTACATGCTGGCAGCTCTGGCACAGGCCCCTGAACATCGCCCCGGTGGCGAGGTCAACCTTCAGCTTCCCGACCTCCATCAGGGCGATTTTCTTGGCTTCACCGGACACCAGATCCTCCTTTCTGGGCTGGCGGTCTGCGTGCTCGGCCTTCTCTTCGGGCTTTTCAGTTATTCTGCGGTCCGCAAGTTGCCCGTGCACCGCGCCATGGCGGAAGTCTCCGAGCTGATCTATACCACCTGCCGGGCATACCTGACCCAGCAGGGCAAGTTCCTGCTGGCGCTCTGGGTCTTCATCTCGATTGTCATCGTCGTCTACTTCAGGCTAACGGGCCTTGCGCTTCCGAAGATCGGGATCATCCTGCTGTTCAGCCTCATCGGCATGGCGGGGAGCTACGGCGTGGCGTGGTTCGGGATCCGGATCAACACCCTGGCCAATTCCCGGACCGCATTCGCCAGCCTCAAGGGCAGGGGCTGGCCGGTCTGCGACATCCCGCTTCGCGCCGGGATGAGCGTCGGCATGATGCTGATCTCGGTCGAGCTCCTGTTCATGCTGGGGATCCTGCTTTTCATCCCGTCAAGCGTGGCGGGCGCCTGCTTCCTCGGCTTCGCCATCGGTGAGTCGCTGGGCGCAGCTGCGCTCCGGATTGCGGGCGGCATCTTCACCAAGATCGCCGACATCGGCTCCGACCTCATGAAGGTCGTCTTCAAGATCAAGGAAGACGATGCCAGAAACCCGGGGGTGATCGCCGACTGCGTGGGCGACAACGCCGGCGACTCGGTGGGTCCGACTGCCGACGGGTTCGAGACGTACGGCGTCACCGGCGTGGCCCTGATCTCGTTCATTGTCCTGGCCGTGCCCGACCCGCTGGTGCAGGTGAAGCTGCTGGTCTGGATCTTCCTGATGCGGATCATGATGGTGCTCGCCTCCGGTGCGTCGTACCTGGTCAACAACGCAATCGCTTCCGGCCGGTACCGCAATGCAGTCAAGATGAACTTCGAGGCTCCGCTGACCTCGCTGGTGTGGCTGACTTCGGTGGTGTCGGTGGCGCTCACCTTCGTGGTGTCGAAGCTGGCCATACCGGACCTGGGCGGGAACAGGGACCTCTGGTGGCAGCTGTCGCTGGTCATCACCTGCGGAACCCTCGCGGGCGCAATCATTCCCGAGATGGTGAAGGTCTTCACCTCGACCCATTCGCGTCATGTCCGCGAGGTGGTCACCTCGTCCCGCGAGGGTGGGTCGTCGCTCAACATCCTGTCGGGACTGGTGGCGGGCAACTTCTCGGCATACTGGCTCGGCATGGTGATCATGGGCCTCATGGCGGCAGCTTTCGGCCTGAGCACCATGGGGCTGAGCCAGCCGGGGCTGATGCAGGCGCCGGCGATCTTTGCCTTCGGTCTCGTGGCGTTCGGGTTCCTGGGCATGGGTCCGGTCACGATTGCCGTCGATTCCTACGGCCCCGTCACCGACAACGCCCAGTCGATCTACGAGCTTTCCCAGGTCGAGGAGATCCCGGGGATTGCGGACGAACTCAAGCGGGACTTCGGATTCGAGCCGGATTTCACGATCGCCAAGGAACTTCTGGAAGAGAACGACGGAGCCGGCAACACCTTCAAGGCCACCGCCAAGCCAGTGCTCATCGGCACCGCGGTGGTTGGTGCCACCACGATGATCTTCGCCATCATCATGGCGCTGACCCACGGGCTCACCGAGGGCATGGAGCTGCTGTCGATCCTCCATCCGCCCTTCCTGCTGGGCCTCATCACCGGTGGCGCGGTGATCTACTGGTTCACCGGTGCGTCGATGCAGGCCGTAACGACAGGCGCCTATCGCGCCGTCGAGTTCATCAAGGCCAACATCCGGCTCGAAGGCGCCACCAAGGCCTCGGTCGAGGACAGCACCCGCGTGGTGGAGATCTGCACTCAGTACGCCCAGAAGGGAATGTTCAACATCTTTCTCGGCGTCTTTTTCGCTACGCTCGCGTTCGCCTTCATTGAGCCGTTTTTCTTCATCGGATATCTCATTTCCATCGCACTGTTCGGGCTGTTCCAGGCCATCTTCATGGCCAATGCCGGCGGTGCCTGGGACAATGCCAAGAAGATCGTGGAGACCGAGCTGAAGATGAAAGGCACCGAGCTGCACGATGCCTCGGTGGTGGGCGATACTGTGGGTGATCCCTTCAAGGACACCTCGTCCGTGGCGATGAACCCTGTCATCAAGTTCACCACGCTGTTCGGGCTGCTGGCGGTGGAACTGGGGGTGTACCTCGCGGCCGAAGAGGGGAGCGGGCTCGGGGTGACGCTGGCCGCGGTCTTCTTCGCTGCGTCGCTGTACTTCGTATACCGGTCCTTCTACGGAATGCGGATCGAGAGCTAGCCGGCATCTCGCATGTCACTCCAGGACGACGGATGGCGCAGGTAGCAGGAGCAGCCTCGCCACCTCGACCCGGAGCCTGACATGACTTTTCCACTCGCTTTCGCTCGCCGGATGATCCTGTCCCTCCTGGCGGCCGGCGCCTGCCTGGCGGCCGCCGCCTGTGGCGGGTCCGAACCCTCCGAGCCGAACCTGCTCGGCACCTGGATCGGGGTGTACACCGACACCGAGGGCGCGGAGTACGACTACACCCTGGTGTTCAACGCCGACGGCAGCATGACCGCGACGGCCGGGGTGGAAACAGCTCCCGCCGCGACCGGCAGCTGGACCCTGACTGGGCTTCAGGTGGATGCCAGCTACGTCTATGACGGCGGGCAATCGTTCACCATCCGGGGGATGATGAGCGGGGACGGCGCCACGATGACGGGCACCTACGGCCCTGGCATCTACCCGCTCGGCCTCGGGGAGTTTTCGGTGGAGAAGGACTAGCTGCAGGGCGGGCGTCTTCGCCTCGGGGCGCTCGCCCTGAGGCGAGGGCTATCCGTCCAACCGTCCATCCGCCCAGCCATCCATTCCTTCCTGATTCGATTATGTTTCGCGCAGGCCGGGGCCGTCCCGGCGCTGCAGCTGTTCGGCTCAACCTTCTGGGCGTCCATCGTGGCCACCCGCACAGAAACAACGAAAATCCCCGCCGGCCTTACCCGAGAACAACTGCTCGAGCTCTACTACTGGATGCGGCTCACCCGCACCCTGGAAGAACGACTTGTCGCCCTCTACCGCCAGACCAAGGTGGTGGGAGGGCTCTTTCGTTCCCTGGGCCAGGAGGCCGACGCCGTGGGCAGTGCCTTCGCGCTGGAGAGGCGGGATGTTCTCTCGCCCCTGATCCGGAACCTCGGATCCATGCTGGTGAAAGGTGCAACGCCGGTGGAGATCCTCCGCCAGTACATGGCCAGGGCTGACAGTCCAACCCGGGGCCGCGAGCTCAACATCCATTTCGGCGACACCGAGCGCGGATTCATCGGGCAGATATCGCACCTGGGCGACATGGTTCCGGTAATGGCCGGAGTCACCCTGAGCTTCAAGCTCCGGGGCGAGGACCGGGTGGGGCTGGTGTATGTGGGCGACGGCGCCACCTCGACCGGGGCGTTCCACGAGGGCATCAACCTGGCCGCGGTGCAGCGCTGTCCGCTGGTGGTTGTGGTCGAGAACAATGGCTACGCCTATTCGACACCCACCTCGAAGCAGACCGCCGCGAAGCAGTTTGTCGACAAGGCACCTGGTTACGGAATTCCCGGCATCCAGGCCGATGGCAACGACGTGCTGGCGGTATACCGGGCCACCCGTGAGGCGGTTGACCGGGCCCGGGCGGGCGAGGGCACCAGCCTGGTCGAGCTCCTCACCTATCGGAGGAAGGGCCACGCCGAGCATGACAACCAGTCCTACGTCCCCGGTGGTGAAATCGAGCGCTGGGCGTCCGAGAATGACCCTCTCGACCGTTATTCCCGCGTGCTCCAGCGGGATTTCGACTTTCCGGTGACCGAGATCGCCGGCACCGACGACCGGGTCCGCCAGGAAGTGGACGCCGCCACCGAAGTGGCCGAGCAGTCGCCCGCGCCGGAGCCGCGGGATGCGCTGCTGGGTGTGTATGCCGATCCGCCCGCGGCATCCGATCTCTGGTTCCGGCAGGACGTGACCAGCGCGGTTGAGCGGAACGAGCGCGCACAGGGCTGGGGAACCTTCGATGGCAACTGAGACTGCGCCTGCTGCGGGGACCACTTTCCTCGAGGCCATAAGGCAGGGCCTGTTGGAGGAGATGGAGCGGGACGAGAACGTCTTCTGCATCGGTGAGGACATCGGGGCCTACGGCGGTGCGTTCAAGGTCACCGAAGGCCTGATGGACCGGTTTGGTGATCGCAGGGTCATCGACACCCCCATCAGCGAGGCGGCCATCGTGGGCGCGGCGGCCGGCGCCGCCCACATGGGCATGCGACCGGTGTGCGAGATGCAGTTCATCGACTTCATCTCCAACGGCTACGACATGCTCACCAACTACGTGGCCACCGCCCGTTACCGGGCTTTTCTGCCGTGCCCCATGGTGGTGCGCGGCCCGTCGGGCGGATACGTCCGGGGAGGGCCGTTCCACTCCCAGAATCCCGAGGCGGCCTTCCTCCACACCCCCGGGCTCAAGATCGTCTATCCATCGACCCCATCGGATGCCAAGGGGCTCATCAAGTCCGCCATCCGTGACGAGGACTGTGTCCTCTTCTTCGAGCACAAGTACCTCTATCGCCGGATCCGCGAGACCCTGCCTGAGGGTGACCACACCGTACCCATTGGGAAGGCGCGTACCGCTCGCGAGGGCAGGGACCTGTCGATCATCACCTACGCCGCGACCGTCTGGAAGGCGCTGGAGGCCGCCGAGCAGCTGGAGAAGGAGGACGGCCTCTCGGTCGAGGTGATCGACCTTCGCACCCTGCTTCCCATGGACGACAACGCCATTGTAGCCACGGTGAAGAAGACCAACCGGGTGCTGGTGCTGCACGAGGACAACGCAACGGGTGGCGTGGCCGGGGAGATCACGGCCCGCATCAACGAGCTTGCCTTCGAGTGGCTGGACGCGCCGGTGCGGCGGGTGGCGGCGCACGACGTGCCGCTGCCATATGCTCCCGCGCTGGAGGATTTCGTCCTGCCGCAGACGTCCGACGTGGTGCGCGCGGCAAGGTGGCTGGCCAACTACTAGGGGTTAGGGTCGGGGGTTAGGGGTCAGGCGCGAATGGGTTAGATTTGCTGAGGCTGCGTGA
>CAMLHP010000102.1 GCA_946479805.1 uncultured Gemmatimonadota bacterium
CTTACCGCCTTACCGCCTTACCGCCTTACCGCCGTACCGCTCTACGGCCTCGGCTCGCCCGCCAGCACGGCCATCCGTTCCCGTACTGCAGTGACCTGCGGCCGCAGGTCGGCATCTGCCTCGCTCCACAAGTCCACAAAGCGCCCGTAGTAGTCGAGCGCTTCTGGAGCATTGCCGTTCGATTCGGCAATTTCTCCCAGCCGGCGAAGCGCCATCGCGTAGAATGACGAGGGCTCGGGGCCCATGAACAACAGGGGCCGGTCGATACCGCGCCGGTAGTAGTGGGCCGCTGAATCCGCCTGGCCTGCGCGATCCCAGAGATATGCCACCCAGAAAGTTCCGCACGGGTTGCACGGTGTCTCCGCCACTATCGGGCTTGCCAGCCTCGCCGCCTCGCGCCACTGGCCCGATGCCGCTGCCGCGCGCGCGTCCCAGATGGCCACATCGTCGGGATCCTGGACACGGCCCGGGTTGTCGGCCTCCCAGATCGTACGCATCCGGCGCAGGTCTTCCGGCTGGCCCAGCAGCAGGTAGATCTCGGCCAGGTCCGCCTCCGGATACTGCGATGCCGGAAGGTCTTTCCACGCCGGCCCGGAGAGCGCCCGGGCCAGTTCCCGCCTGGCAACTTCGAGGTCGCCCCGCAGAAGGATCAGCTCCATTACAGGCATCAGCGTCGCCTCGGCCGCGAATTCGCGCTGGCCCTGGTCGAGGTATGCCTTCTGATGCCGCGCAAGCGCACTACTTGCCGCGCGCACACGGCCGGTCATCCAGTCCAGGTTTACCTGATAGTAGCTCAGGTAGTCGCCTGACGCGCCGCCGCCCCGCATCAGTTCGGCAGCGGGCGGTGCCGCAAGCAGCGAGTCAGCGGCGGCGAAGTCTTTCCGTCCCACCGCGATGTCTATCGGCATGACCACGGCGGCCGGATGGCCGGGAAACCGCTCCCGGCTTTCCCTTGCAGCGCTGTCGGCGGCCGCCCATTTGCCCTGCGCCACCAATGCGAAGACCAGGTTCACCCGGGGAGACATGACTTCGTTCGCAGCCGAGACCGCCCGGAGGTGGCGCTCGGCCTCCTCGAACTCTCCCCGCCGGTTCAGGGCCAGGCCGAGATTGTTGCCCGCTGTAAGGTCGGTCGGAACCAGTTCCAGTGCGGCGCGATAAGCTGCGATGGCGCTGTCATCCTGGCCTTGCGCAGTGTAGTAGGAGCCCTCGGTGAGGAAACGCTCCAGCGGTGGCAGCCGGTCGCGATGCCGGAATGCCACCCTGGCTGCTTCGCGCTGCTCGGCACGGAGGCCCATGTTGCTGTATACCGCCGAAAGCTTGCGCCAGGCCATGGCAAAACTGCTGTCGATTTCCGTTGCCCGCTGCAGCAGGTCGCGCGCTTCCTCGAGCGCTCCATCATTGGAGCGGCGAACCCCCCGGGAATAGAGCTGAAGTGCGGGCAGCGAAGCCGTAGTCACCTGCTCCAGCGGTTCGGTGCCCCGGATGGAGCCCAGGGATTCGCCGATCCGTTCCCGCAGCTCGGCCGACAGCCGGTTCACCGCCGAGATGAGCTCGGCGTCCGACGCGGCTGTGGTCCTGACCGGAACCAGGGTGGTTCCTGAATCGGCGCGAATGACCTGCGCAGTGAGCACGTAGCCCTCGGGAAGCGCTGATATCTCCCCCACCACTACGGCCTTGGCACCCTCGCGGAGCGCCACTTCGCGCGCCGTGGCCCGGTCGAGAGCGCCCCCCGTCGGGCGGCCCATTCTCTCGAGGGTGGCGCTCACCGCCCTCGAGTCCATCAGCCGGATGGCACTCGACTGGCCCAGGTCCACCCGCAGAGCTTCGGTGACCGCCTCGGCCAGACTGGAGTCGGCATTTCGGACGGTGAAGTCGGCCAGGACCAGTTGGTCGCCTCCGGCCAAGGCACCAGACGAGAGCAGCGTGCGTGCCGGCCCCACGCCAAGTGCGCGCGACACCGCGTAGCCGCCGGTGAGCAGCGCCAGGGCGCCGAGCGCCAGGGCTCCGCCCAGGATGGCCCGGCGCCAGGTGAACAACTGCTGGTGGACAGGTTCGGGCTCGAAACGCAGTGTGCCGGTGGCGCGCATCCGGGCGCGTTTGCGCTCGACCCGGCTGGTGTAGAGCATCACAGGCAATCCGGCGAGCATGCATCCCAGCGCCACCATCCAGACCCAGTCGGGGAGGCCGAAAGTCCGGGTGGCGAGGTAGACCACACTGGTCACCGCGATGGTGGCCAGCGCGAAGAGTGCGGCTACCCGCAGTGGGTGCGCCCGCCTCACGGCCAGCTCGGCAGAGGTGCGGACCGCTGGCACCGGCGTGGTGGCCGCTGGCGTGGAACCCCCCGACGGGGTGGCAAGCATCTCGAGCCGCGCCAGCAGCTCGGTGGCCGACTGCCACCGATCCGCGGGATGCTTCTCGAGGCAGCGCATCACCAGGGCCGCGAGCTCGGGAGGGATGGAGGGCCGGTGCACCGCGACGGGGTCAGGCGTGGCGGTCACGTGCGCTGCCAGCATCGCCTGCGGCGTGGCCGTGATGAATGGCGTGCGGCCGGTGAGGAGCTCGTACGCGACTGCGCCCACGGCGTACAGGTCGGCACGATGGTCCACATTGGGGTCGGCCGCAGCCTGCTCCGGCGCCATGTATGCCGGCGTGCCCAGCGCCATGCCGTGCGACGTGAGCGTGCCAGGGGATGCGCCTGATGAAATGCTGACTGCCTTGGCCACCCCGAAATCGGCGACCAGGGCGTGGCGTCCGCTGAAGAGGATATTGGCGGGCTTGATGTCGCGATGCACCACTCCGCGTGAGTGGGCATAGACCAGAGCGTCGAGCACGTCGCGCAGGATCCGCGTCACTTCCGGGACTGGAAGCGCACCTTCGCGCGAGAGCCGGGTGGCCAGCGTCTCACCGTCGATGAACGGCATCACGTAGTAGAGCAGGGGATCGTCGCCCGGTTGCTCCGCGGCGCCCGCGGTGAGCAGCGGCACCACGTGCGGATGCTGAAGCGAAGCCGCTACCTGAATCTCGCGCTCGAACCGGTCGGCGTGGACCCCCACCGAGGTCTCGGGTGGAAGCACCTTGATCACCACACGCCGCCCGAGCCGGCCTTCCTGGGCCAGGAAGACACGGCTCATCCCGCCGCCGCCGAGCTCGCGCTCGATGCGGTACGTCTCGCCAAGGCTGGACTGCAAGCGGGAGAGCAGTTCGGTCATGTGTGGAACCTTCGGTGAGCGGCTGAGCGAGGCGACGCCTTCAGCGTCGCCAGTGGGGCTTCGCCCCGCTTCACTCCGCCGCCATCCCCATCACGTGGTACCCGTTATCCACATAGATCACGCTACCCGTGATTGCCGCTGCCAGCGGGCTCGCCAGGAACGCTGCGGTGCGGCCAACGTCCTCGGCCTCGAGCCGGCGGTGAAGCGGCGCGTTGGCCTCGGTGTACTGGATCATCTTGTCGATGAAGCCGATGGCGCTCGCTGCGCGCGAGGCATACGGTCCGGCGCTTATGGTGTTGACCCGCACGCCCCACTCGCGGCCCGCCTCGAACGCGAGGGTGCGGGTGTCCGACTCCAGCGCCGCCTTGGCCGATGACATGCCGCCGCCGTAGCCGGGGATGACCCGTTCACCGGCCATGTAGGTGAGCGAGAGGAAGCTCCCGCCCTCCCGCATCATGGGACCCAGCTCCCGCACAAAGGCGATCTTGCTGTAGGTGCTCACACTCAGCGCCTCGAGGTACCCGCGCCTGCTGGTCTGGACCAGCGGCTTCTTGACGTCGGGGCCGTTGGCCAGGCTGTGCACCACGATATCGATGGCGTTGTCGCCGAAGTCGGCCTTGAGCGCGTCACGCACCCCCGCAATGCTGAAGTCGCCCCGGCCTGCGTAGCGCTTGCTCTCCCGGACCTCCGCGGGCACGTCGTCCATTGTGTCGAAGGCCGCGTCGAGCGGATAGATCTTCTCGAATGTCATCCGCTTGCCGTCTGGCAGGGTCAGCGACTCGTCCATCTTGCCCCGCTCGAGCAGCTTCTCGAAGATGCCCATGGCGGGCGGCCAGGTACCAAGGCAGACGGAGGCGCCGGCGCACACCATCGCCTTGGCTATCGCGAACCCGAACCCGCCGTCGTCGGCGACGCCCGCCACGAAGGCGCGCTTGCCGGAGAGGTCAATTGAGAGCATGGACCGTCCCGTACGGAATGGATGGCAACAAAGGTAACCCGCAGGGCCAGCCCGTCACTCCGCCGCCCGGCGGAGGGTTTCGAGCGGTGTCCGATGGACCACGTCCCGGCTGGCCCAGGCTCCGACCAGGGCCGCCAGTGCCCCGGGCACCAGCACCACCACTGCCAGGGCGAGGGGAGGAGCTGTGAAGTCGATCTCGAAGAGGAATCGCGCCAGGGCCCAGCCTGCGGCCACCGCCAGCAGCGCCGCGGCCAGCCCCGCCATCAGCCCCAGCGCGGCGTACTCCACTACCACAATGCGATAGAGCTGTCGGGCCCGGGCTCCGAGGGTGCGGAGCAGGGCAGACTCGCGTATGCGCTGGTCCCGCGAAGTGGCCACGGTGCCCCCCAGCACCACCAGTCCCGCCACCAGGCTGAACAGCGCCATGAAGCGGATGGCGAGCGACACCCGGCCCAGCAGGTCCTCGATGGCCTGCTGCACCACGGTCAGGTCGAGCGACGTGACGTTGGGCCACTGCTCGGCGATTTGCCTGGGCAGCCGCGACCTGGTCACGGGATCGTCCACCCGCGCCATCGTGACCCAGGTCTGGGGCGCATCCTCCAGCACGCCAGGCTCGAATACCACGAAGAAATTGGGCTCGAACCGGGCCCAGTCCACCTCGCGTATGCTGGTGATCCGGGTCGGCACCGGCCGGCCCTGCACGTCCCAGGTGATGTCGTCGCCCAGGCCGACGCCAAGCTCCTCGGCGACATCGCGTTCGATGGAAATCCGCGCGGGACCGCCTGCTGCCCGTCCGTCCCACCACGTTCCCGAGAGCAGTTTCTCGGATGCCACGAGGGTGTCGCGCCAGGTGGAGCGGTACTCGCGCCGCACCGCCCAGCCACGAGGGAGCGAGTCGTCGGGAAGGCTGTCCGGACGGCGTGCGAGGCTCACCTGCTTACCCCGCACACTGGCAACCCGCATCGGCACCATCGGCACCGGTGCGGTCATCGGAACGCCGGCCTCCTCCAGCACCCCGCGCACGCCCGCGAGCTGGCTCGGCTGGATGTCGAACAGCGCGAGGTTGGGTCGGGCCGCTCCTTCGCCCGATACATCGAGCGTCGCGAGCAGGTTGTGCTGGGTGAGGGCGAGCGCAGCGAGCAGGAATGTGCCGAAGCCCAGCGCCAGCACTACGGCGACGGTCTGGTTGCCGGGGCGCTGGAGGTTGGCGAGCCCCTGCCGGGAGGTGTAGCCGAGCGGTGCGCGGGAAAGCCTGCGCGCCAGGCCGATCACCAATCCAGCGGCGATCCGGAGCCCAAGCAGTGCCACGCCGATCCCCGCAGCGAAGCCGAGTCCCGCCCGCCAGTTGCCGGCCTGGAGCACCGCGAGCGTCACGACGCTCATGACCAGCAACGCGATCGCGGCAAGCCTTGCGGGGTCTCGTCCCGACGGAATGGGATCGACATCGCGGCGGAGCGCCGCGAGCGGGGTTACGCGGCGAATGGAGAGAAGCGGCAGCAGCGCGAAGACCAGCGCGGTCCATCCGCCCAGCAGCACGCCAGCCAGCGCCACGCCCCACGCGGCGCCGGTATCGAGGTCGGCGGGTACAAGGTCCGCCACCACCAGCGGCACCAGCTGCTGCGCCAGCAGCCCGACCACCGCGCCCAGCACGCCGCCCGCCAGGCCCAGCAGCGCGGCCTGGGTGAGGTAGATGCCGAACACCTGCCGCCCGGTGGCGCCGAGGCAGCGGAGCACTGCAACGGTGTCTATCCGCCGGCGAATGTGCACCGTGATGGCGCTGGCCACACCAAGTCCGCCCAGCAGCAACGCGATGAGGGCGACGAGACCCAGGAAATTGCCCAGCCGGGTAAGGGCGTTGTCGAGCCGGTCCCGGTCATCGGCGACGGTGCGGATGCGGGCGCGCTCCTCGCGAAGGCGGGGTCGCCAGTCGGCCGCGATGCGCTGGGCGTCTGCTCCAGGCTCGAGCTGGACGTAGCTGCCGTACTCGGCGCGGGCGCCGAAGCCGAGCAGCCCGGTTGCGTCGAGATACTGGAAGGGAATGAACGCACGCGGGCCCAGGGCGGAGCGAATGCCGACATCGCCCGGAGCCTCGGTGATGCTGCCGATGACCTGGAACCGGGTCTCACCCAGCGCAATCGAATCCCCGACCTCGACGCCAAGTGACCTGAGCAGCGAAGGATCCACCACGGCGTTGCGGCCGTCTCCCAGCTGGCCCCAGGCCGACACTGGGCTGGTGCGAATCGCGCCGTACCAGGGCCAGCCGGATCCGATGGCGGTGACCTGGGTCAGGCGGGCCGTGGTGCCGGCGGGTGCGTAGCTCATCGCGCTGAATGCGACAAAGGGCGACTGGTCGCCGCCCAGCGAATCGAGCAGCGCCCGCGCGGCGCTGCCGAGCTCGCTCCTGCTCTCGACCGAGAGATCGGCGCCGAGCATCGCCTGAGCCTGGCGGGCGACGGAGGTGCGGAGGTTGGAAGTGAAGCCGTTGACGGCCACCAGTGCTGCGACGCCCGCGGCTATCGCGAGCGCCAGCGTCATCAGGCGGCGACCCGACGCGCGGCTCTCGCGGCGCGCCATGGTGAGGACGAAGCCGGGCTTCACGCGGTGGTGTCGGAGACGACTTCGCCGTCGGCGAGGCGAATGGTGCGGCGGGCCAGCGCGGCCAGCGCCGGATCATGGGTCACCAGCACCAGCGTGGTTCCGTGCTTGCGGTTGAGCTCGGACATCAGCTGGACGATGGTCTGGCCGGTGCGGGCGTCGAGGTTGCCGGTAGGTTCGTCGGCGAAGAGCACCGCCGGCTGGTTGACGAAGGCGCGCGCCAGCGCGACCCGCTGCTGCTCGCCGCCGGAGAGCTGGCTGGGGTAATGATGCTCGCGGCCGGCAAGCCCCACATCGGACAGGAGCCCCAGGGCGCGGGCGACATCGGGCTCACCCGAAAGCTCCAGCGGCACCAGCACGTTCTCCAGCGCGGTGAGGGTGGGAATGAGCTGGAACGACTGAAACACGAAGCCCACCCGCTCGGCCCTGAGCCGGGCCCGGCCATCCTCGTCCAGCGCATTCAGCGCCTTCCCGTCGAGTGTCACCGAGCCCGACGTGGGCGAATCGAGGCCCGCCAGGAGCCCCAGCAGCGTGGTCTTGCCGCTGCCGGACGGGCCGACGATGGCGGTGAACGCGCCAGCGTCGATCCGGAGGGTGATATCCTTCAGGACCGTCAGTGCGCGGCCGCCGGAGCTGTAGGTCCTGGTGAGCTGATTGCACTCGATCATTCGTCATCCATG
>CAMLHP010000103.1 GCA_946479805.1 uncultured Gemmatimonadota bacterium
TGTTCCCCACACCCACGATGACGCGCTGGTCCATCAGGACCTTCTTGATGGCCTGATTCGAGCGGCGCATTCGCTCGACCAGAGCGTCGATGTCGAGCTCGGGGTCCAGCGGCTCGGGTCCCAGCGCGGCGTCGTACTCCTGCCAGCCCGCGTCGTCGAGCAGCAGCAGCGTGCCGAGGCGGCGCACGTCGTGGTAGATGAGGATCCGCTGGTCATCGAGCCAGGCGCGGAGCACGGCGTACTTGCTGTCCTCCGGTGACAGGGGCTCAGGCTGGACCAGAAGCGCGCCGGTCATTCCCGGCTGGACCACCAGGCGGCGATTGCCGACGTGGAGTACGGCGTGCTTGGCGCGGCGAGTTACTGCCGAGATGGTCGAATTGGCAAGCCCGGCGGTGAGCCTGCGGCGAGTGGTGCCGCGGAGGACGTCGTCGTGCGAGAGCCGGGCGCGGAGGATCCGCCGTCCGATGAGTTCGGGTGCGAGGTCGCGGACAATGGTTTCGACTTCGGGGAGTTCAGGCATTCACAACTTACCTTCCCGCCTCCCGCCACCCGATGTCGCGCCGGTACTGCTTTCCCTCAAATTGCACCTTCTCCGCTGTCTCGGCGCTCAGGGCGCGGGCCGTGGAGAACGTTTCAGCCACGCCCGTCACCGCGAGCACTCTTCCGCCGCTGGTGCGCAGCGCACCGACGTCGTCGCGCCGGGTTCCCGCATGGAAGATCGTCACGCCTTCAGGCAGTACGTCCGGCAGCGTAATCTCGGTGCCCTTTTCCGGCGCGTCGGGATAGCCTCTCGCGGCGAGGACGGTGGTGACTGCCGCCCGGTCGGAATTGACGGTGAGCATCGGCAGGTTCCCACCCGAGGCTGATGCTACCAGCGCGTCCACCAGCCCTCCGTCCAGGAGGGGCAGCACCGCCTGGGTCTCGGGGTCGCCGAAGCGGCAGTTGAACTCCACCACTGACGGCGCGCCGTCGGCGTCAATCATGAGCCCGGCGTAGAGGAGCCCCTGGAACGGGGTGCCCCTGCGGTCCAGCTCCCTCAGCGTGGGAAGCAACACCTCGGTGGTGGCGCGGTCGATGAGCTTGCTGGTCGCGAGCGACACGGGCGCGTAGGCACCCATGCCGCCGGTATTGGGCCCCCTGTCCCCCTCCAGCAGGCGCTTGTGGTCCTGGGCAGCGGGCAGGAGGGTGACCTCCCTCCCATTGGTTATCGCGAAGAGCGACAGCTCCTCTCCCTCCAGGAACGACTCGACCACGATCTCACGCCCGGCCTCACCCAGGCTGGCGTCCTCGAGCATGGCGCGCGCTGCGTGGGCTGCATCGCGCCGGGTGGCCGCCACGACAGCACCCTTGCCGGCGGCGAGGCCGGACGCCTTCACCACCAGCGGTTCAGAGTGGCTGTCGATGTACTTGAGGGCATCCGACAGGCTGGTGAACGTCTCGCTGGCGGCAGTGGGCACCCGCGCCGAGCGCATGACGTCCTTGGCGAAGCTCTTGCTGCTTTCCACCCGCGCCGCGGCCGCTGATGGGCCGAACACCATTCGCCCTTCGCCCCGAAGTCGGTCCGCCAGTCCCATGGCGAGCGGGACCTCGGGCCCGATGACGACGAGACTGGCGCCGAGCATGTCGGCTGCATCAGTCATTCGATCGAGGTCGTCCGCCGCAATTGCGAGATTGGTCCCCAGTTCGGCGGTGCCGGGGTTGCCGGGTGCGCAGTGGATGACCGCCTCGGGGATCTCGCGCCGGATGGCCCACGCGAGGGCGTGCTCGCGGCCGCCGCCGCCGACAACGAGTACCCGCACCCGCTAGGAGCGCCCGCCCTTGAAGGCGTCGGTTGCGGCGGTCGCCACGCGCTTCGCGGCATTGGCAACCTCGCGCGCGAACTCCTTCGCCTCGTGGGCGTAGTAGTCCTTGGCCGCTCCCATGTCGTCGCGGATGGGCCGGTCGGCCGACTCGGCGCCGCGGCGGGTATACTCGCCCCGCATGATGCGGTCGTACTCGCCAGCTGCGACCCAGCGCTGGAGCTCGGCGGCGCGCACGGTGTGCATCGGGTGGGTCAGGGCGAGGGTGTTGAGCAGCTTGTAGACGACGTCGAGGCCTTCATGGGCATAGGTGTACTCATTGGCCTGGGCCATGAACGCTTCGATGTTGAGCGCGCCCTCGAAGGCCTCGCCCCGCCCGCCGCCGGCCATCTTCATGTCGAGCCGCTGGGCAATGATCACGTCCTGGATGCCGAGGAGCCCGGCGCGGTCCGCACTCAGTTCCGACTTGCGGGACCACTCAAGGAACGCCAGCCGCACCGGAAGCACTGCGATCACGGCCAGCGACGGCAGGAGGCCGAGGCTCACCAGCGCGAGGATAGCCGCGATGGTGGTGTAGAGCGCGTGGCCGCTCATCACATGGCCCAGTTCGTGGGCCAGCAGGGTGCGGATCTCCTGCTGGTCCAGCACTTCCAGCGCGGCGCTGTGGACCACGATGAACGGGTCGTCGACGCCATATGCGCCGGCATTGAAGAATGGGGTCTGCGACACATAGAGCTCGGGGATCCGCTCCCAGTCGAACGTGGCGCAGTTCTCGAGGTGCATGGCCCAGAGCCTGGGGAACTGCTCCGGACCGACACGGACGGCGTTGCCCTGGAAGAGGAGGCGGATGCCGCGCTCGCCGCCCAGGATCGCGATGATCTTGCGGATGATCTCGTCCACTCCGGGCACGGCGCGAAGGGCCTGGAGGGCGGCGCGGTCGGCAGGGTGCTCCCAGCTGACGGCGGATATCTGGGGAAGTGGAGTAGGCATGGGGTTCGGGGCTTAGGGCTCAGGGCTCAGGGCTTAGGGCTTAGGGCTTAGGGCTTAGGGCTTAGGGGACGAGCCCTATGCCCTATGCCGTACGCCCTACGCCCCGCATTGTTTCACTCTGCACCCAACGCATGGTCCAGATCGGCCAGCAGGTCATCCCCATCCTCAATGCCGCAGGACAGCCGAATCAGGCTGTCTGTAAGGCCCATTTCCTGCCTCATGGTGGCCGGAACCGACGCATGGGTCATGGACGCGGGGTGCCCTATGAGGCTCTCGACCCCGCCCAGCGACTCGGCCAGCGCGAAGATCCGGGTCCGCTCGACCACGCGGCGGGCGCGGGCCGGGTCGCCGATGTCGAAGCTTATCATGCCGCCAAAGCCGCGCATCTGCTTTGCTGCCAAGGCATGCTGGGGATGGGAATCGAGTCCGGGATAGTGAAGCGCCCGGACGTCGCTCCGGCCAGCCAGCCAGGCAGCCACCTTTCGCCCGTTGGCGT
Source organism: uncultured Gemmatimonadota bacterium (assembly GCA_946479805.1). The sequence continues at coordinate 3,286 of CAMLHP010000103.1, forward strand.
CATGCTGTGCCATGCGGAGAGGGAGGGTCTTGACCCCCCGCAAGGCGAGCCAGCAATCCATTGGTCCCGGGACTCCGCCCGCCGCGTTCTGAATGAAGCCGATGCGTTCGGCCAGATCGTCGCGGCTCGTCACCAGCATTCCCCCGACCATGTCGGAATGGCCATTGAGGTACTTGGTGGTGGAGTGGAGGACGATGTCGGCGCCGAGGGCGAGGGGCTGCTGGAAAACGGGGGTGGCGAAGGTGTTGTCGACGACCGTCAGGAGCCCATGGGCGCTGGTGAGGTCGGCAAGGGCGGCCAGGTCGGTCAGCCGCATCATCGGATTGGTCGGGGTCTCGCAGTAGACCATCCGGGTGGCTGGCGTGAGGGCGCGCTCGACGCTGGTGATGTCGCCCGTATCAACGAAGGTGAACTTGAGGCCGAGCTGGGCGTAGATCCGCTCCATCAGGCGGTGCGATCCGCCGTAGACGTTTTCGCCCGAGATGATATGGTCGCCCTCCTTGAAGAGCTTGAGGACGGTATCGAGGGCCGCGAGGCCCGAGGCAAAAGCAAACCCGTGCTGGCCCCCTTCCAGCGCAGCTACGGCCCGCTCCCACGCATCGCGGGTGGGGTTCCGGGTGCGCGCATATTCGTAGCCCTTGTTCTTGCCCAGCCCTTCCTGGATGTAGGTGGAGGTCTGGTAAATGGGCGGCATTACAGCGCCGGCAAGCGGATCAGGAGTCATTCCGGCGTGCACAGCCAGCGTGGCAAGCGCGTGGGATGAACGGGAAGGAGGAACGCGAGTCATGTTCACCTTGAATCGGGTCACGCGAAGCGTAAGGGAGTGTCCAGCTTGACCGCAACTCATGGGGGCGGCTTCAGGAGCGGCGCGCCGATGGGAAATGCGCCGAGGTGCCTGGTGGTTGACGACGAGGAGCCGGTCCGGCAGTCGCTGGTACGGATGCTGGGTGCGCTCGGGTTTCAGTCGGTCGGGGCCGCGACGGGCGCCGAAGCGCTGGGCATTCTCGAGCGCCATCCTGACCTGATGCTGTGCATCGCCGACATCAACATGCCGGTGATGGGCGGGGTTGAGCTGCTGGAACATGCCCGGGCCCGGTTTCCTGATGTCGGAGTGATGATGCTGACGGGCGTGGCCGACGTGCACGTGGCCATGCACTGCCTTCGCTGCGGCGCGCTCGACTACCTCACCAAGCCGGCAACGCTGGACGAGATCAGGCTCAGGGTGACCAGTGCCCTGGAGCGGCGGGCGCAAGTGCTCGAGGCCCGGCAGGTGCAGGAACGGCTGCGGGAGCGGGTGCGGGAGCTGGGCCGGCGCGAGCGCGAGGCAATGCACGACGGGGTTACGATGCTGGCCCACGCGCTGGAAGCCAGGGACTCCTACACGGCGGGTCATTCGCGCCGGGTGGAGAGGCTGGCGGCGCGAATCGCGGTGCAGCTGGGCTACACCGGCGACGCACTGGCGTCGTTGGAGCTGGGCGCACGGCTGCATGACATCGGAACCATCGGCATCCGCGATGACCTGCTGGGGAAGCCCGGACCGCTGAAGCCGGAAGAGCTGAGCCAGGTGCAGTCGCACACGCTGCTGGGCGAGCACATCCTGCGGCCGATCCTCTCCGCCGAGCCGACGGTTCTGCAGGTGGTGCGTCTCCATCACGAGCGAGTGGACGGCAGCGGATTTCCGGACGGGCTGGCGGGAGACTCGATTCCCATGGCGGCGCGGATCGTGGCGGTGGCCGACGCCTATGATGCCATGACCACCAATCATGCTTATCGTTCACCGTGCTCGACCGACGAGGCCATGGCGAAGCTGCGGGCCGGAGCGGGGAAGAACTGGGATGGAGAGGTGGTCGAGATTCTGGCGACGCTGTAGGTGAGAAGTGAGAAGTGAGAAGACTCGTGACTCGTGACTTTCCGGAGGATCGTTGTCTGACACGCTGATGATCAGTGTCTCCGGCATGCGGGGGCATGTGGGGAAGGACCTGACGCCGGAGCTGGTGGCCCGCCACGCGGCGGCGCTGGGGTCATGGGCAGCTGCGGCGGGCCGGCCCAGGGTGGTGCTGGGGCGGGACTCGCGAACCAGCGGGCCGATGTTCGCGCGGGCGGCGGCGGCGGGGCTGATGAGCGTGGGCGTGGACGTGATCGACCTCGGCATAGTCCCGACGCCCACGGTCCAGATGGCGGTGGAGCACCACGGGGCTGGTGCGGGGCTCATCCTTACCGCGAGCCACAACCCGATCGAGTGGAACGCGCTCAAGTTCGTGGGGCCGGACGGGATATTTCTCGACGCCGAGTCGGGCGCGTCAGTTCGGGAACTGGCGGAGAGGGGGCCGGCGCGTGCCGGATGGGACCGGCTGGGCACGGTGCTGGACGATCCGGAGGCGGTGGACCGTCACTTCGACGCAATCCTGTCACTTCCGGTGATCGACGTCGCAGCAATCCGCGCCCGCCGGTTCCATGTTGCTCTTGACACGGTCAGGGGCGCGGGCGGTGCGTCGATCCCGCTGCTGCTGGAACGGCTGGGGTGCCAGGTGACCGGCATCAACCTCGCTGCCGATGGCCGGTTTCCCCGGGCGCCCGAGCCGGTCCCTGAGAACCTGGCCGAGCTGGGGAAACTGGTTCGCCAATCGGGCGCCGACATTGGCATGGCGGTGGATCCCGACGTGGACCGGCTGGCGCTGGTGGACGAGAAGGGGCGGGCGATAGGCGAGGATTACACGCTGGCGTTTGCGGTGAGGGCGGTGCTTGACTCGGGCGGCACGCATGCTGCCCGTGAGGCGGCTCGGCGGCTCGGCGGCTCGGCGGAGAAGCCGACAGTGGTGGTGAATCTGTCCACCTCGCTGGTGGTGGAAGATGCGGCGAGGGATGGGGGAGCGGTGTTCGAGCGGGCGGCGGTGGGAGAGGCCAACGTGGCGAGGGCGATGCGCGACCGGGGCGCCGTCATCGGGGGCGAGGGCAATGGCGGGGTGATGTACCCGGCGCTCCATGTCGGGCGCGATGCACCCCTGGGGGTGGCGCTTATCTTGCACCACCTGGCGCAGACCGGGAGAGCGGTGTCGGAACTGGTGGCGGCCTCGCCGAGTTATGCCATCGTGAAGGACAAGGCCCCGAGGGGTGGAGATCTGGCGGTGCTGTACCAGGCGTTGCGAGAGCAGTTTTCCGACGCCGCCGTGGACGACCGCGACGGCCTGAGGCTGGGCTGGAAGGACCGGTGGCTGCACGTGAGGCCGTCGGGCACGGAGCCGATAGTTCGTCTGATTGCCGAAGCACCCACTGCGGCGGAAGCCCGGGCATTGATTGCCGCGGGGGCGTCGCTGATGACCCAAGGATAGAGCCGCACATGTGTGGAATCGTCGGGTATGTCGGGCCGCGGGAAGCGGCCGGAATCCTGGTGGAGGGTCTCCGCCGCCTGGAGTACCGGGGCTATGACTCGGCCGGGATCGCGGTAGTCAACGGCAACGGGCTGGAAATCCGGAAGGCGGCGGGCAAGCTGAGCTCGCTGGAGCAGCAGCTGGCCGAAGCCATGCCCCATGGCACCATCGGCATAGGGCACACCCGCTGGGCCACCCACGGCGCGCCCACCACTCCCAACGCGCATCCCCACACCGACCAGAACGAGCGCATCGCGGTCATCCACAACGGCATCATCGAGAACGCCGGCGCGATCCGGAAGATGCTGGAGAAGCGGGGGCACACCTTCCAGTCGGACACCGACACCGAGGTGCTGGTGCACCTGGTCGGCGAGTTCTATCAGGACAGCCTGGAAGAGGCGGTCGCCACCGCGCTCAGGGAAGTCGATGGCGCGTACGGCCTGGCGTTCATCTCCGAGGACGAGCCGGATGTCATCGTGGCGGCGCGGAAGGGCTCGCCGCTGCTGGTGGGAGTGGGTGAGGGCGAGTACTTCATCGCGTCGGATGCGTCGCCGCTGCTGGAGCACACCCGCTCGGTGGTGTACCTCGACGACGGCGAGATGGCCATCCTCACCCGCGACGGCTACCGGATCCGGAACCTCGAGACGGACAGGATCGAGAAGCCGGTAAACCAGATCGAATGGGACCTGGCCGCGGTGGAGCGGGGCGGGTACGCCCACTTCATGCTCAAGGAAATCTTCGAGCAGCCCGAGAGCCTCTGGAACACGC
>CAMLHP010000104.1 GCA_946479805.1 uncultured Gemmatimonadota bacterium
GCCGGAGCTGGGCGCCCGGCCATGTGACTTGGCCGGGGACTGACGCAAACCCGATACCGTAGCAACAACCTACGCCCTCGTGGCACCCGGCCAGGCCATCGTGGACTTGGGTTTGCAAGGATGACGCGCCCGAGCCTCGAATCTGGGGCGGCGGTCACCAAGTCGTTGCATTGAAGCTACAGTTCCGCCTGCTTGGCGCAACACCGAAGTGTTGTAGATTCGAAACGGTTCCTGGCACCGGTGCCGGGATCTGTGGTGCCGGCGATACTCCTGTTGCCGGTACGACTACATCGAGGGGGGTCTGATGGGCAGCTCGCTGGCTTACACGGTCCGGGGTCCTGAGGGTGGTTCGGGCGGGGATCCCGCGCGTGATCCTCTTTCCATTGCGCCCGAGGTCAAGGCCAGCATCCGGGTCCTGGTGGTGGACGACGAGCGCACCCTCCGGGAAAGCTGCGCCAGCGTGCTCCAGATGGACGGCTACAACGTGACTGTCGTGGGCCGGGGTGAGGAGGCGCTCGAGTCGGTCAAGCGCCGGAAGTTCGACATCATCCTGGTGGACCTCTACATGTCGCAGGTGTCAGGGCTGGACATTCTCCGGGCCACCCTCGAAGCCAACCGGGACACCATCGTGGTTGTCATGACCGGCAACCCGTCGGTCACCAGCAGCATCGAGGCTCTACGGGCCGGAGCGTGGGACTACCTGCCCAAGCCGTTCTCGGCCACCCATCTCCAGGTGCTGGTCGGCCGGGCCTCGCACGCGGTGATGATGAGTCGCGAGGCGAATGACCTCCGGGTCCAGCTGATGAAGCAGAACGGCCACAGCGACAAGATCGCCCTCATCGGGATCTCGCCCGCATTCCGGAAGGCCGTGGACCTCGCCCGCAAGGTGGCCGCCACCGACGCGTCGGTGTTCATCAGCGGCGAGAGCGGCACCGGCAAGGAAGTCATCGCCCAGTTCATCCACCAGAACAGCCGCAGGTCGAGCAAGAGCCTGGTACCCATCAATTGCGCCGCGCTGCCCGAGCCGCTGCTCGAGAGCGAGATGTTCGGTCACCGCAAGGGCGCCTTCACTGGCGCGGACCGCGACAAGCCAGGCCTGCTCGAGACCGCCAACCTGGGCACGCTCTTCCTCGACGAGTTGACCGAGATGTCGATGCCGCTCCAGGCCAAGCTGCTGCGGGTGATCCAGGACGGCGTGGTGCGGCGGGTGGGTTCCGAGACCCAGGACGCCCAGGTGGATGTGCGATTCGTGTCCGCCACCAACCGCGATCCCCAGGAAGCGGTGGATCAGGGCATCCTTCGCAGCGACCTCTTCTACCGGCTGAGGGTGGTTCCGATCAAGCTCCCGCCGCTTCGCAAGCGGCAGGAGGACATTCCCCTCCTGGCCAATCATTTCCTCACCCACTTCTGGCAGCGGCACCGCCAGATGGGCGACCGGATGCCGCGCCTGAGCGAGGCCAGCGTCGCTTTCCTGAAGGCCCGCCCGTGGCGCGGCAACGTGCGCGAGCTGCAGAACGTCATCGAGCACATGGCGGTGCTGGCCGAGCCGGACCAGACCATCGAGCCGAATGACATTCCGCTGTACGATGAACAGGGCAGCTGGCCCACCGAGTCAGCATCCAGCGGCGGGTCGAACGGCCTCATGGATGAGGCGTACCACTCGGCCAAGGACCGGGTCATTGCCCAGTTCGAGAAGGACTATCTCACCCGCCTGGTGGGCCGGGCCGGCGGCAACATGTCGAAGGCGGCTCGGCTGGCGAGCATCGACCGCACCACGCTCTACCGGCTGATGGACAAGCACGAATTCCAGCGCAATGATGGTGGCGTGAGCGAGTGACTCCTGAAGCCCTCCGCACCGGACTGGCGGCGGCAGGAGAGCGCCGCCACCCCCCCGGCCCGGCCAGGCACCAGCATGCGTGGGACCCGAATGGTCCCCCGGCTGGTGCCATCAAGCCCGAGCTGTGGGCCGCGCTGCAGGCGGCGGTGGAGGAGGTGCGGGACGACTGGGACCGCATAGTCGAGCACGCTGCATCGGCGGACGAAGTCACTTCGCACCTGGCCGAGCTGGGCAATGCCGTCCGGGCAGCCGCACTGGGTCGGGATCCCGACCTGGCAGCGCTGCCCCACAGCCAGCTCTCGCGCCGGCTTCTCTCGCTGATCCGGTCCTCCTTCATCGCGCGGGTGTCGCCGCCGGCGGAGTCCCCTGACGTCGGCCAGCTGCTGGCGGTGCTCGGCGCCATGGAAACCGTGTCCCAGGGACTCGAACCCAACTGGGCCCAGCACCTCTCGGACCGGCTCTCCGGCCCGGACGGACTGGAGCTGGTGGTGGAGGTGGCCCACGACCTCCGTTCGCCGCTCACTTCGATTCTCTTCCTGGCCGAGACACTGCAGCGGGCGCGGAGTGGGCCGGTCAACGAGGTGCAGGAGCGGCAGCTGGGCCTGATCTACAGCGCTGCGTTCGGGCTCTCGTCGATGGCGAGCGACGTGATCGAGCTGGCGCGAGGCGGCGACCGGCTTGTGGACCTCGATCCGCTGCCTTTCTCGATGGTGGACATCTTCGAGTCGGTACGCGACATAGTCCTGCCCATAGCGGAGGAGAAGGGCCTCGAAGTGCAGCTGGGATTTCCGGCGCAGGACTTCCGGGTGGGGCATCCGGTGGCGCTCAGCCGGGTGCTGCTCAACCTGACCACCAACGCGCTCAAGTTCACCGGCGAGGGACACGTCGAGCTGAGCGGCACTGACGTGGGCGACAACCGGGTCGAGTTCAGCGTTCGCGACACCGGCCGGGGGATCCCGTCCCAGAACATGGCCACGCTGTTCGAGCCGTTCCGCCGGCGCCAGCGGGAAGGAGAGTACGCGTTCTCGGGGTCGGGCCTGGGGCTTTCCATCTGCCGGAAGCTGGTGGAGGCGATGGGCTCGACCCTCCAGGTCGAGACCACCCAGGACATCGGAACCCGCTTCTTCTTCGTGCTGACGCTGCCTCCGGCGGGCCAGGACCTGCTTGGCTGAGCCAGGTCGGGCCTACCCGTGGTGGAGACAAGTGCCTAGATTCTCACGGCTTCCCGAACTAACGGGGAGCGCCGTGGACTCCGATAGCTTCGGGGCGGGAGCGGCCGGTGCACCGGAGAGACCCGGAACAGCGCCAGCCCGCTGCCCACCTCGCGGCTCCGGCGACACGGCCGAGACATAACCTGCCGACGTCCGCGTACCCGTCACCGGACCGCTGCGCCCAGGGCCATGCCCGGGGCGCGCCGGCCGGCGGCTGATCACGGGCGCGGCGCATATCCCGAGCCCTTGGTGACCAACCCGCACTTGCGCCCCAGCCGCGCCTTCGACGCGCGGACTGCTGCGCCCAATTCCGCCCCAAACGCCGCCCTGCTGATCGACTTCGACAACGTCACGCTGGGCATCCGGTCCGACCTCACAAAGGAACTGAAGCACCTCCTCAACAGCGACATCATCCGCGGCAAGGTCGCGGTCCAGCGCGCCTACGCAGACTGGCGTCGCTACCCGCAGTACATCGTTCCGCTGTCCGAGTCCTCGATCGACCTGATCTTCGCACCCGCCTTCGGCACCGCCAAGAAGAACGCCACCGACATCCGGCTCGCGATCGATGCCGTCGAGCTGGTGTTTACCCGGCCCGAGATCGGGACCTTCATCATCATGTCGGGCGACAGCGATTTCTCGGCGATGGTGATCAAGCTCAAGGAGTACGGCAAGTACGTCATCGGCGTCGGCATCCGCGAGTCGGCCAGCGATCTGCTGATCCAGAACTGCGACGAGTACTTTTCCTATTCGGACCTGGCGGGGCTGACCAAGGAGTCGGACATCCCGTCGATCCAGCGCGACCCGTGGGAACTGGTGGGCGAGGCGGTCGAGAAGATGGCGCGGAGCGGCGACGTGATGCGTTCCGACCGGCTCAAGCAGGTGATGCAGCAGATCGACTCCAACTTCGACGAGCGCAACGCCGGCTTCAGCAGGTTCAGCAAGTTCGTCACCGAGGCCGGCAACCGCGGACTCCTGTCGGTTACCCGGCTGGAGAACGGCCAGTACGAAGTTGCGCCGGTCGCAGGATCCGCGAAGCCCGCTGCGAAGCCGGCAGCCAAGCCTGCAGCGAAGGCGGCAGCCGAGACCGGATCCCGTGAGGGCGCGCGTGAGGAGCGGCCCTCGCGCCGCCGGGGCCGCCGGGGCGGTCGTGGCCGGGAGCGCGAGGAGTCGGGCAGCGAGGCTCGCGGTGAGGCACGACCCGCGGCCCGCCCAGCTGACAGGGCCGCCGCACGCAACGACGGTGCGCTGACGCTTGCCACCGCCTTCCGGCTCATGACCGACGCGCTCGCGGACCTGGGAGCGCCCACCGGCAACGAGCAGCTCCGCTCTCGCATGGTGGCGATGCTGGGCCGTGAGGATGCTCTGCTCGAGGAATCGCGGTTCGCCCGGCTTCTGCGCCAGGCCAACGACGCTGAAGTGGCCGATGTGCGGAAGATCGGTGACGGCGATGAATACGAGGTGGCGCTCTCCCGCAGCAGCGCCGCTCAGGTGGCGCACCGCGAACGTTCTGCACCGGGTTCCGAAGCCGCAGCTCCGGGCGCCGGCTCTGAAGCAGCCTCCGCCGCCAATGGTGCCGCAGCACCTGCCGCCGAGACGGCCTCTACCGCGCGAGCCTCGGGGATGCGGTTCCGCAGGGGATCTCGCGCCCCAACCCGACCCGCATCGATGCCGCTGGTCGGTATGGTGAGGATCGACTCTGACTCCGCTCCGCCAGCTGAAGCTGATGGGGCCGCTGCGGCAACTCCAGAGACGGCGCCCGAGGCCGATGCCCCCCAGGCGAAGCCGGCCGCCAAGTCCAGCCGGAAGAAGGCGGCAACCAGGCCCAGGGCGCGGAAGTCCACCAAGCCCAAGGCGGAGAAGGCAGCCAAGGCGGACGCCCCGGCGCAGGCGGGCGCATCGGCTGCCAAGCCGGTGGCCAAGCGCACCCGGTCCCGGGCCCGAAAGAAGGCGGCCGAGTGACTGCGATTCGGCGGGCAGCCACGCTGCCCGTCGCTTTCTTTGAGCGCCCGTCGGCGGTCGTGGCCCGCGAGCTCATCGGCTGTGAGATCATCTCGACCCTGGGCGGGATTGCAGTGACCGGCCGAATAGTCGAGACCGAGGCATATCTCGGCATCCTCGATCCCGCCTCGCACGCCTGGCGCGGGCGGCGCCATGCCCAGAACCAATCGCTCTATGCGCCGCCCGGCACCTGGTACGTGTACCGGAGCTACGGGATGCACTGGTGTGCCAACCTGGTGTGCGGGGTGCCGGAACGGGGCGAGGCCGTGCTGCTGCGGGCGGTGGAGCCCCTGACCGGACTGGAAGTGATGCGGAAGCGGCGGGGCGGAGTGGCCGACCGGTTGCTGGCCAGCGGACCGGGGCGGCTTACGGTGGCGCTGGGAATGCACCGGGAGCTCGACGGGCTTCCGATGCGGCGCTCACCGGTGCGGGTGCGGGTAAGCGAGAAACCGGAGGAGACCATTTCCACCGCGCGCATTGGAATCTCGCGCGCAGCGGATTGGCCCCTCCGGTTTGTGCTGAACGGGACGCGGTGGGCGTCCCGGCCTCAGCCGACTACCACTCCTCGCGCGCGGGTCCGAGGCTGATGCGCAGCCCACCGGTCAGCGAGTGCACCGTGCCGCTGATAAGCCGGCCCTCGGCCGCCCCGGCAGTCTTGTAGCTCGGCACCGTCTGGATCTGGTAGTGCCCGAAGGCGCTGAGTCCACCCACCTTGAAATTGAGTCCACCCATCAGCGCACCGAAGCCGGTGCTGCCCAGCTCGTTGGCCACCGGGTCATCGGCGCCACCGCTCTTGGGGCTGACCACGTGCATGATTCCGCCGCCAACGCCGATGAACGGGCTGACCGGCCCCGACCACGGGAATGCCATCAGGCCAAAGGTGTAGCGGCGCACGTCATTGAACGTGACGTTGCGGGTGCCGCCCAGGCCATCGAGGTAGCTCGACTGCTCACCATCACCGATGGCTTCCTCGACGGCGATGTAGAGTCCGCCCTTGCGCGCCTTGATGAGCGTGTGCCCGCCCACCATCAGGATGCCACCTCGGGTCTGCAGCGGGGTGCGGTACACAAAGGCGCCCGCCTGGCCGCCAATGTACCAGCGGAAATTGTCGTTCCCCAGCGCGTTCTGTGCGTTCGCATCGGAGGCACCGATGGCGAGCAGCAACGCGAGGATCGAGAAACTGCGGCCAAGCCGGCTCATCGCACTCGTCTCCCTCGTTAGTGGCTGACGCGGGCCTCGCAGGCATTGAAATGCGCGGGGCTACGGGCGTCTTGCGAGGCGGCCATCCGGACGCCAGGCATGGTTGCAACTCGTTGTCTTGCTGTGATTTGCGGTGCTGTTACACGCGGTTACCAGCACCGTCGGAGGGTTGATTCAGCAAGCTGGGGGCCAGAGGAGACGGCTGGACGGCTGGACGATGGATGGCGCCGGGGCGCCGCTCGCGCCGCTGTCTCCTTCCGGCGGCGAAGCGCGCGGCGGACTTCGTCTGTCCGTCTGTCCGTCTATCCGTCTATCCGTCTATATCAGCTTGAGCTTGTCTCCCACGGTCCGAAACGCCCGGAGCGCCTGTTCCAGATCCTCCCGGCTGTGCGCGGCGGACACCTGGCACCTGACCCGGGCTTCACCCTGCGGCACCACCGGGAAGCCGAAGCCGGTGACGAACACTCCTTCGTCGAGCAGCATCTCGCTCATGCGGATCGCGGCCGCGGTCTCACCGAGGATAACGGGGATGATCGGCGTCTCGCCCGGAAGCGGCTTGAAGCCGAGCTCCTGCAGTGAGGCGCGGAAGTAGCGCGCGTTCTCATGCAGCTGCGTCACCCGCTCGGGCTCGCGCTCCAGGACCCGCACCGCTTCGAGCGCGCTGCCAGCCACGGTGCAGGGAAGCGCATTGGAGAAGAGCTGGGGGCGGGCGCGCTGGGTCAGGTAGTCACAGACTGTCTCGCTGGCGGCTGCGAAGCCGCCGGCGGCGCCGCCCAGCGCCTTGCCCAGCGTGCTGGTGATGATGTCGATCTCGCCCAGCATCCCGAAGTGCTCGGCGGTGCCCCGCCCGGTGGCGCCCATCACGCCGGTGGCGTGGGAGTCGTCCACGATGAGCACCGCCTTGTGGCGGTTGCAGATGTCACGCAGCTCGGGAAGCGGCGCAATGGACCCCTCCATCGAGAACACGCCATCAGTGATGACCATTCGCACCCGCCTGTCGGCGGCGCCGCGGAGCAGCTCCTCGAGATGGGCCAGGTCGGCATGGCGATACACCGCGGTCTGGCACTTGGTGATCGACTTGGCCAGCCTGAGGCCGT
>CAMLHP010000105.1 GCA_946479805.1 uncultured Gemmatimonadota bacterium
CACTCCGCCTGTCCGTCCAGCCGCCCCGCTTAGATTGTCCCGGGGCGCGGAGGTTGCATGGGCGCGGAGGTTGCATAGGCGCGGGGCAACTCGGGAGAAATTGACACGACATGTGCGGGTTTACCGGCTGGTTTGAATCAGATGGCGTGGTGGACGCCTCGGCACTGGTGCGCATGCGCGACGCCATCGCGCATCGCGGGCCCGACGACGCCGGCCTGGAACTCCTGGACAATGGCCGGGCCGGGCTCGCCTTCCGCCGCCTCAGCATTCTCGACCTCTCGCCCGCCGGGCACCAGCCCATGGCCAGCCCCGACGGCAAGCGTTGGATCATCTTCAATGGCGAGGTCTACAACTTCGCCGAGATCCGGTCCGAGCTCGAGTCCCACGGCGAGACCTTCCGCTCGGGCACCGACACCGAGGTGATCCTGCGCTCCTACGAGCGCTGGGGCGAAGCGTGCCTTCAGCGATTCATCGGCATGTTTGCCCTGCTCATCTGGGACGGCGACCAACGCCGGCTTTTCGCCGCCCGCGACCGCCTGGGCATCAAGCCGCTCTTCTGGAACCTCGAGCGCGGCCGCCTGCTGCTGGCATCCGAGGTGCGCGCCATAATGGCCGCACCGGGCTTCGAGCCGGTGCTCGACGGCGGAGCGCTCCTGCATTTCTTCGAGCGGGGGTACGTCAACGCGCCCGCCACCGCGCTTGGCAACGTCCGGAGCCTCGAGCCGGGGCACTTCCTGACATGGAGCCCCGGCGACACCGAACCCCGGATCGAGCGCTACTGGAGCTCGCTGGACGCGGTCGGCACCGGCGCTCCGGGGCGCAGCGTCGAGGCGCTGGAGGAGGAACTCGCGGACCTGCTGGCTTCGTCGGTGCGCTATCGCCTCATCAGCGACGTGCCGTTGGGGGCGTTCCTGAGCGGCGGTCTCGATTCGAGCCTGGTCGTGGCACTGATGCGCAAGGCTGGTGCCGGTGAGGTGAAGACGTTCACTATCGGCTTCGACGATGCCGCCCACGACGAGGCCGACGCCGCGCGTGCCATCGCGCAGCACCTGGGTACCACCCACACCGAGCTCAGGGCTACCGAGGCCGAGGCGCTGGCCGTGGCAGCCAGGCTGCCCGACCTGCTGGACGAGCCCTTCGCCGACTCATCGTTCATCCCCACCTGGCTGGTCTGCCACCTGACCCGGCAGCACGTGACAGTGGCGCTCTCCGGCGACGGTGGCGACGAACTCTTCCACGGCTACGACACCTATCGCTCGATCCAGCGCTACGAACGCGCGCTCCGGCTGCCGCTCGCGGCGCGGCGGCTGGCGGCACCATTCGGCGCGCTCGCCGGAGCGAGAGGCCGCCGGGCCTCAGGTGCGCTCGCGCTGGGCGACGCGCCCGACTTCGCCGATGCCATGTGGCCGTTCTTCGCGCGCGGCCGGGCTCAGGAACTGCTGCGGAGCCATCCGAAGCCGCTGCCGGATGCCGCATGGCGCACTCGATTGCGGTCAATGCGGGGATTGAGCGCTGCCGAACGGCTGTCGCTGCACGACATCCATCGCTACCTGCCGGGCGACATCCTCGCCAAGGTGGACCGCGCCAGCATGGCCACCAGCCTCGAGGCCAGGGTTCCGATCCTCGACCATCGCGTCGTGGAGTTCGCGGTGGGAGTGCCACCGGACCAGAAGCTCCACGCCGGCCGCGGCAAGCTGCTGCTTCGCCGGGTGCTGCGTCGGCATGTTCCCGATGCGCTGGTCGACCGGCCCAAGCATGGTTTCAGCGTGCCCCTCGGCCGCTGGCTCAAGGGTCCGCTCGCGCCGCTGGTCGATCGCTATCTTGGTGATGAGGCGCTGGCCGCCCAGGACCTTCTGGAGCCGCGGCTGGTGCGTGAAGAGGTCGCGGGGTTCGCCCGCGGCGAAGTCGAACCGGGAAATGTCTGGGCGCTGCTGGTGTTCCAGATGTGGATGACCCGGCATGGGCTCGCGCAGGGCGCAAGGATCGCGTGATACATGTGCGGAATCGGTGCGGTATTCTCGCTGAGCGGCGCGCCGCTGCCCAACCTCCCGGGCGCGCTGGCGGCAATGAACCGGCTGCAGGCGCACCGGGGGCCTGATGGCGAGGGCACCTGGCGTGACGCACCCGGCCGGGTAGGCCTCGCGCATCGCCGATTGAGCATCATCGATCTCGCCACCGGCGGTCAGCCCATGGCCGATTCCGCCGGCCGGGTCATCAGCTATAACGGCGAGATCTACAACTACATCGAACTCCGCGACCAGCTGGGCCGGGACAGCTTCCAGACCACCTCAGATACCGAAGTGCTGCTGCGGGCTTACGACCGGTGGGGCGAGGAATGCCTGACCCGCCTCCGCGGGATGTTTGCGTTCGCTCTGTGGGATGCGCCGGCCAACCGGCTGGTGGCGGCGCGCGACCGGTTCGGCATCAAGCCGCTGTACTACCTCCAACGCGACGATGTCCTCTACCTCGCGTCCGAGGTCAAGGCGTTGCTGCCGTTCGTCCGCGACATCGACACCGACCCCGAAGGGCTGCGCGACTACCTCGCATTCCAGTTCTGCCTCGAGGGCAAGACCCTGTTCAAGGACATCGCAGAGGTGCCCCCGGGGCACCTGCTCGTGGCCCGGGCAGGCGGCGGCGTCGAGCTCCGGCGCTATTGGGACGTCACGTTCGAGCTGGACTTCGACCATGGGGAGGAATGGTTCGAGGCGGCGCTGCGCGAGCGGATGGAGGATTCCGTCCGGATGCACCTGCGCTCCGACGTGCCGCTGGGCGCGTACATCAGCGGTGGCGTGGACTCGGGGGTGGTGGCTGCGCTCGGCGCCCAGGGCGGCGGTGACCTGCTGGGCTTCACCGGCCGCTTCGCCGAGGGCCCGGAGTACGACGAGTCGGACTATGCCCGGCAGGTGGCGGCCCACGCCGGCATCCCGCTGGACGTCATGACCATCACCGGCGCGGACTTCGTGGAGCACGCCGAACGGCTGGCGTGGCACATGGATTTCCCCACCGCGGGTCCAGGCTCGTTCTCGCAGTACATGGTATCGGGCCGAGCTCGGCAGCAGCGCAAGGTGATGCTGGGAGGGCAGGGAGGGGACGAGACCTTCGGCGGCTACGCCCGCTACCTGATTGCCTACTTCGAACAGTGCATCAAGGCAGCCATCGACGGCACAATGCACAACGGCAACTTCATCGTCACCTACGAGTCCATCATTCCCAACCTCGCCAGCCTGCGGCAGTACAAGCCGTTGCTGCAGGAATTCTGGCGCGACGGGCTGTTCGAGGAGATGGACCGGCGCTACTTCAGGCTGGTGAATCGCACCGCCCAGGTGCGTAATGCCATCAGGTGGGAGCTGATGGGGCCCTACGATCCATTCGAGTCGTTCCAGCGGGTGTTCCACGGAGGGCAGGTGCGGCGTGAGGCTTATTTCGACCTCATGACCCATTTCGACTTCAAGACCCTGCTGCCAGCGCTTCTGCACGTTGAGGACCGGGTGAGCATGGCTCACGGGCTCGAGAGCCGCGTGCCGCTGCTGGATCATCCGATTGTGGAACTGGCCGCCACCGTGCCGCCGGACATCAAGTTCCGCAATGGGGAAATGAAACGGCTGTTCCGCTCGGCGTTGGGAGACCTGCTCCCGGCGTCTGTGCGGGAGCGGACCGACAAGATGGGATTTCCGACGCCGTTCGCCGAGTGGCTCCGGGGCGAGGCAGGGGACTTTGCCCGGGACATGCTCTCCACCCGCGCCGCGCGGGAGCGCCCGTACATCGACAACTCGCGGGTCCTGACCAGGCTGGAGCACGAACCGCGCTTCGGACGGGGCATGTGGGGGTTCCTGTCGCTGGAACTCTGGCAGCGGGCGTTTCATGACCGCGCTCGAGAGATTCGGAAGGCCGCAGCATGACGCCGTCCGCATCAAGGCTCTGATTCCGGATCGGGGCATACTCTTGCGCATACTTGTGGTGGAGGACGACCCGAAGGCGGCCCGCTTCCTCAAGCAGGGACTCGAGGAGGAAGGACACGTCGTCGATGTCGCAGAGGACGGCGAGGCGGGGGCACGGGTCGGTCATGCCAGTCCTTTCGATTTGTTCATCCTCGACGTGCAGCTCCCGGGCATGGACGGGCTCCACGTCGCCCGAGACCTGCGCCGCGGCGGCATCGAGGCACCGATTCTGATGCTGACGGCGCGCGATGCGGCACCTGACGTCGTGCGCGGGCTCGACGCGGGTGCTGACGATTACCTGGCCAAGCCGTTCGACTTCGATGAGTTGCTCGCCCGCATCCGGGCCCTCACGCGTCGGCAGGTGGGCGGTCCGACCGGCCTTCTGCGCTTCGCCGACCTAGAGCTTGATCGGCTGAAGCGCGTAGTCCACCGAGGTACCCGGGCCGTCGAGCTCTCGCCGCGGGAGTTCCGCCTCCTCGAGTTCTTCCTCCTTCACCCCGACAAAGTCGTGTCGCGTACTCGCCTGCTCCAGGAGGTCTGGGGCACGAACTTCGATCCGGGCACAAACATCGTCGAGGCGCACATCTCCAACCTCCGGCGGAAGCTCGAGGATGGTGGCGCGTCGCGGCTGCTGCAGACAGTGCGGGGCACTGGCTATGCACTCCGCGAGGCCGGCTGCTGACATGGCATCCTTCCGCCGCTTCCTCTCCGTCCGCGTGGCGCTTGGCATGCTCGCCCTCGTCGTCGCCGTGGCGGTGGTGAGCGTGCTGGCGCTGGGCTCCATCCTCTATGCCCAGCTCGACGGCACCCTTCTGCATCTCGCCGAGGTCGAGGCCCGTCACGGGGCCGCGGCCACGGGCTCGGACTTCTCCTTCCATGAGGGCGTGCTCCTCCAGCCTACTGAGGGCGCCTCCACGCCGCTCACGCGCTATGCACAGCTTTGGGCGAGCGACGGCCGCCCGCTGGTCCGGAGCCGCAATCTCGAGCAGGACCTGGTGTTGCCTGCGGAAGCCCTCGCCGCCGCACGGCGGGGGCAGGTGGCGTGGGCGACGCACCAGTGGAATGGCCGCCAGATCAGGAGCGTGATCTTCCCGCTGGCGCTGGTCGGTGCCGCGCACGGCGTGCACGTCCTGCAGGTCGCGGCGCCAACCGAGCCGGTGCAGCGGACCCTGGCGCAATTCGGCGCGCTGCTGGCAGTGCTGTCGCTGCTCGCGACCGGCGGGGCGTTCGTGGTCGGATGGCGTCTCGCCGGCGTCGCGCTGCGCCCGACATACGAGATCACAGTGCAGGCCGAGGCGATCAGGGCAGGCACGCTCGCCGAGCGTATTACTGCGCACGCCGACGTGCAGGAGTTCAGCCGGCTCGTAACGGTTCTCAATGAGATGCTCGACCGCCTGGAGGGCACGTTCGAGGGCCAGCGACGGTTCATCGCGGACGCGGGCCATGAGCTGCGAGCTCCCCTGACAGTGCTGAGAGGCGAAATGGAGGTGGCTCTCCGCCGGGAGCGCTCGACGGCCGAGTACCGGGAGAGCATAGAGCGGTCCCACGAAGAGGTGCTGCGCATGAGCGCGCTGGTGCAGGACCTGCTCGCTCTCGCACGCAGCGACGCCGGAGTGCTGGTCGAGCAGCGTGTCGAGCTCGACCTCTCGGAGCTCGCACGGCGGGTGGCCGGGCGCCACCGGCCGCACGCCGCTCTCCAGGGCGTGGCCGTTGCCGTCACTGGAGCGGCCGCTCCCTTGACCGGCGATCCGGCAGTTCTTGAGCGCACCATCGAAAACCTGGTGGTGAATGCGATCCGCTACAGTCCAGCCGGCGGCGAAGTCAGGATCGACGTGCGGCCGGCCGATGGGGGTGGGCCGGATGACATGCACCGCCTCACTGTGTCCGATCAGGGGCCCGGCGTGCCGCCGGATCAGGTCCCGCAGCTGTTCACGCGCTTCTTCCGGGGAGACCCGGCGCGGCGTCGCGGCGGGAGTGACGGCCAGGAGGGCACCGGGCTCGGGCTGGCGATCGCGCGCGCCGGGGCCGAGGCCCACGGCGGGAGCCTGCGCTTTGCGGGCAATGCCCCCGGCGCCGGCTTCGAGCTGCGGCTACCCGCTTACCTCAACGAACTTTAACCTCCGCTTCACTTCCGCCGTTCCCTGCTGTTCCTATCCTTCACGTCAGCTGATCGCATTTCCGGCAACATCGGCACTTCGTACCCGAGTCAGCGGCGTGTGCATGCAATATTCTCGTACGTTCAAGCGGGCACTTGGTGGTCTCGCGGCCCTCGCCCTCGCCGGCATCGGGATGCCCCCGAGTCTGGCGAGCGCGCAGGTGCAAGCGAGCGAGCTGGTTCCGGCGCTCGCTCCGGCCTCCGCCGACAGGTATTCGCTGACACTCGGTGCAGTCTACCACGGCGTGGAGAAGGCCAACCCGCGCCTGGCCGCAGCCGGAGCCCAGGCCCGTGCCGCCGAAGCACGCATCGCTCCCGCGCGGCGGCCTCCGGACCCGCAGCTCCAGTTTGGGCTGATGAACCGGAACCTCCCCGGCTTCGGCCTCTCCGACCCGCTGGGCATGAACCAGCTGCAGTTGATGCAGATGGTGCCGTTTCCGGGCAAGCTCGCACTCGCGGGCAATGTGGCGCGCGAGCAGGCCGATGCGCAGCGGGCCCGAAGCACGGATGTCGCCTGGGACGTGCGAGCCCAGTCCGCGATGTCCTACTACGAGATCTACCAGATGGACCAGTCACTGGAGGTGGCGCGCGAGTCGCTGCGGCTCCTCGTGGATCTCGCCGAGACCGCGCGCACGATGTACGCGGTGGGCGAAGGCCGTCAGGTCGACGTGCTGCGCGCCCAGGTCGAGATCGCCCGCACGGAGGAAGAGATTACCCGAATGGAGGTCGAGCGCATCTCGGCCACGGCGCGCCTCAACGCCCTGCTGGCTCGCCCCGTCGAGGCGCCGGTTGGCTCGGTTGTGCTGCCGGCCTTTCCCGTGAAGCTGCCGCCGCTCGACAGCCTGGTGGCGGAATCCCAGGCGCAGCGCCCCATCGTCAGGGCCGGTGAGGCCGAGGTACGCGCTGCCGAGGCGGGAATCCTGCTTGCCCGACGTGAGATCTGGCCTGACTTCCAGGTCGGCGTGCAGTACGGCCAGCGCCCCATGGAAGACGGGGCGACCGACCGCATGGTAAGCCTGATGGTGGGCGCCAACGTGCCGATCTTCGCAGGCAGCCGTCAGTTGGCGA
>CAMLHP010000106.1 GCA_946479805.1 uncultured Gemmatimonadota bacterium
TGTCGTAGCGGGCGAACCGCATCTGCATCGCCTCGCGCGCCACCTCGACCGTCACGTGGCCACCGCTCCCCACATGCGCCGCCGCCGCTTCCAGCACGGTCAGCGCCCGGCGGGCGTCGCCATCAGCCTCGGCGGCGATCAGCTCGAGCGCGTCGACGTCAGCAACCAGGTTCTCGCCCGCGAGGCCGCGCTCGCGATCGGTCAGCGCGCGGTCGAGCAGCACACGGATGTCCGGCGCGGCCAGCGGCTGCAGCACGAACACCCGCGACCGGGACAGCAGCGCCCCGTTGATCTCGAAACTGGGGTTCTCGGTGGTGGCGCCGACCAGGGCTACCGTGCCGTCTTCGGTGGGAGGCAGCAGGCTGTCCTGCTGCGCCTTGTTGAGGCGATGGATCTCGTCCACGAACAGCACGGTGCCGGCACCGCCCGCATCCAGCCGGCCGCGGGCGATCTGCACGATTTCGCGGATGCGAGGCACGCCCTCGGTCACCGCGCTGAACGGCTCGAACACCCGCTGCGATGCACCAGCCATCAGCCGTGCGATCGTGGTCTTGCCGCTGCCGGGCGGACCCCAGAGAATGATGGAGCCGGGCGCTCCCCGTTCGACCGCTTCGCGCAGAGGGCGGCCGGGCGCGAGCAGGTGCTGCTGTCCCACCACCTCGTCCAGCGTGACGGGACGTATCCGGGCGGCGAGCGGCTGCTGGTCGGGCCGGGCGAAGAGCGAGGCTTCTCGGGCCATCAATGAGCCAGGCCCGCCAGTGGTGCCAGCACCATACGGGCGAGGACGAAGAGCACGACGCCGCCGAGAAATGCACCCGCTGTGTCCCAGCCACGCTTGGCCTGGAACTCCGGCACCAGGTTGGAGGCGGCCACATAGAGCGTGACGCCCGCTGAGAGCGCCAGGCCGCGCGCCGCGAGTGGCGCCACCGACTCGGTGAGCAGCACGCCCAGCACCGTAGCGGCACCCAACGCAGTGGCCGCCAGCAGCGCCTTCCGCCTGCCCTGCCCGCCCGCGAGCATCACGCTGGCCATGGTCACTCCCTCGGGCACCTTGTGCAGCAGCACCGCGAGGAAAAGCAGGATGCCGAGCCGGGGCGAGACCAGGAACCCGCTGGCGATCGCCACCCCGTCGAAAAATGTGTGCAGGGTCAGACCGATCAGCGCCGACACCCCGGCCGACGCGGAAATGCGGTGGGTTTCCTCTCCGAAATGGAAGTGCGGGGTCAGCACGTGCTGGGAGATGTGCACCGCCAGGAAGCCCGCCAGCACCCAAGGCGCTGCGCCCGCCACCTCGAACGCCTCGGGCAGCATCGCCAGCACCACCGCCGAGATCATGAACCCCGCGCCGAAGGCGACGAAGTGCTCCACCAGACGGAGCCCCTGCCGGCGCACCACCACCAGCGCACCGACAACGTTGGCCAGACCGGCACATACCGCGAGCACGAGTGCGGTCATGCCAATTCGCGCGCGAGCGCGAGGAGGGTATCCCGGCGATTGAGCGCCGGGTCGTCGAGGGTGCGGTCCAGCAGGCGGTCGAGCACCCGGCCGACCGCGGGTCCGGTGAGGCCCAGTGCCAGGAGATCGCCACCGTTGATGGCAAGATCGCCGCGGCGCACCGCGTCGCCCCGCTCCCGAATGCGCTCGACATCGGCCAGCCACGCTGCGGGCCGCCCGGTGCGCAACTGCTCCGCCCGGAGGGCATCGTCGGTGGCAGCGGCCGCACCGGCGAGCCAGCGGCGCACTGCGCGCTCGTCTCCTGGTTGCGGCGCTACGGGAACTCGCACCAGCGCCTCGGCACGTCCGACCTCAGCGTTGGATGCCTTGAGCCGCCGCAACACCGCTGCGGGATTGTTGGTGAGCATTGCCGTCAGCAGTACCGCGTCCCGTGGCGCGGCATCGGCCGAAGCCGGGACCGGTCCCGGGAGCAATTCCGGGAGCCAGACGGCCGCCGCCCCGGACGCGTGCCAGAGGCGAACCAGCAGGTCGAGCGTCTTGGCAGTCTCCAGCCCCTTGAACCATTCGTCGCGTACCCGCTCGGCCGACAGTCGGACCAGTCCCGGTGCCAGTTCGCGCATCGCGGCCCAGGTGGACTGCTCGATCGTGAAATCGAACCGGGCGGCAAAGCGAAGCGCGCGCAGCAGGCGGAGGTAGTCCTCGCGGATCCTGTCCACCGGCTGGCCCACCGCGCGAATGACGCCGCGGGCGAGGTCCTCCGCCCCATGGAACGGGTCCCGCCATTCGTGGGTGAGCGGGTGGTACGCGAGGGCGTTGATGGTGAAGTCCCGGCGCGCGAGGTCGTCCTCGAGCGAGGCGCCGAACTGCACCTCCGCGTGGCGTCCATCGGTGCGGACGTCGTGGCGGAACGTCGTGACCTCGTGGAGCACGCCGGCCTTGTCGAGCACTCCCACCGTGCCGAAGCGTTCGCCCACAGGGACGGTACGCCGGAATCGCTTCCGCACCTCTGACGGCGTGGCCGAAGTGGCGACATCGAAATCGGCGTGAGGCACCTGCAGCACCGCGTCGCGCAGGGCTCCGCCGACGCACCAGGCCGCGTGCCCCGCGGCCTCCAGAGTCCGGACGATCTCGGTCACCGGCTCCGGCACGTCGAGCCGGGCTGGCAGCGCGGGAAGCGCGGTCGGTGCTTCAGCCACAGAGCACGCTCCCGCCGTTGACATTGATCACCTCTCCGGTGAGATGGCGCGCCAACGGACTGGCGAGGAACAGGATGGGACCGGCGATGTCTTCCGCAGTCGCAATCCGCTGAAGCGGGATTCCTGCCGCGATTCGATCCCGCCCGCCGTCTGCATATGCAGTTGTGCTCATGTCGGTGTCCACCCATCCGGGAGCGACGCAGTTGACGGTGACCCGCGGGGCGCACTCGATGGCAAGCGACTTCGTGAGCGAAATGATCGCGCCCTTGCTGGCCGCGTAGTCGGCGTGAAACGCCTCTCCCCGCTGTCCGGCGGTGCTCGACACGAGGATTATCGTGCCGGCGTCTCCCATCAGGCCCAGCGCAGCCCTGGTGCCGAGAAAGACAGCGTCGAGATTGGTGGCAATCGTGTGGTGCCAGCGTCGCGATTCCATGCTGGCGAGCGGCACGTCTTCGGCTGGCCAGACCCCTGCGTTGGCAACATAGATGTCGAGTCCGCCGAACTCGCGGCGCACCACTTCGGTGAGCTGGTCGACCACTGACGGTTCGGCGAGGTCGCCGCCGTGAGCGAACCCGCGGCGTCCCTCAGCCCTGACACGGGCCACCACCGTTTCGGCTGCAGCCCTGTTGGTGTGGTAGGTCAGGCCGACGTCGGCGCCTGCCGACGCCAGCAGCCGCGCCGTCGCCGCTCCAATGCCTCGCGAACCACCGGTGACCAGCGCCCGCTTGCCGGCAAGGTCGATCATGAGCCTCTTCCTCCAAGCATTCGGCGGAGCCTCCACGCAAACGGCGCCGTCAGCGACACTGGCGGGACCGGCAGGGGGTCGCCGTCGTCGAGAATGGCGCGCGGGTTGGTGACGGTCAGCAACTCGGCCGCAGCGTCGCCGCCAGCCGCCGCCAGGAACCGATAGGCCGCGTGCAGGGTGCGGTCGTCACCGTGATTGTCGGCACCCAGCACGTCGGCCAGTCCGGCCGACACCAGGGCCCGGGCGCGGTCGCCCCGTTCCGAGGGCTGCAGGAGGGTGTTGGCGTCCACCTGCATCAGCGCCCCTGTCTCACGCCAGCGGGTTACTGCGAGCGGTGAGCACGAACTGTAGCGCTCGGGATGGGCCAGCAGGGGCTTGAGGCCGAGATCGGCCACCTGCTTCAGCGCCGTCCGCACGGTATCTGCCGGGACCAGCCGGGGGAACTCAACCAACATGAAGCGACTCCGGCCCAGTGTCACCCCCGCGGCGACAGCCTGGTCTGCCGCAGGACGCGTCAGGGGCCGGTCGAGCATGAGCTCGACTCCGCGATGAAGCCGCGGGAGCTCGGGCGCAGCGGCGAGCAGTTCGTCGAACGCACGATGGTGTCCCTGAGGGACGCCACGCTCGGCAAGTGAGGCGTTGAGATGGGGTGTGAGGCAGAGGTCCGTGATCCCGGCAGCGGCCATTTCTCGCAGCACCGCGACTGACGCGTCCACGCTCCGGGAGCCGTCATCCACGCCAGGCAGGAGGTGGGAATGCAGGTCGATCACACCGGGCCGTGCTGGCAGGAAAGCCTGCGGGCCAGCGCCGCGAGGCCCGCAGGGTCATGCTCGGCCTGATGGAGCAGGGCCAGGGTGATGAGGCCGTCCGCAGCGAGCAGCTCCAGCGCCACGTCACGCCCGCCCCGGCTGCCCAGAACCCGACGCAACGCACGCTCTGCCGCCTCGGCCAGGGCATGTGGAACTGAAGCGCCGGGCCCGGTGTCGCCGAGGTTCTGCTCGACGCAGGCCCTTAGCGCGGCAGGGGCGCCGGCAGTGTGCTGCTCGAGCCAGCGGTCGGGCGCGCTCACCTCGCGCCGCTCAGCCACTCGGCGACGATGCCCGGGGCCGCGTTGCGGGCCGCTTCGAGCCGATCGGGGTCGCCAGCTCCCGCGGACGCGAACTGGGGCCGCCCACCGCCCTTTCCGCCACTGACAGCAGCTATGCGATTGACGAGGTCGCCAGCGCGGAGGCCCCGCTGAACCAGATCGTCGGTAACCGCGACGTGGACCGCGCCCCGACCGCCGCTGCCGAAGAGCACCAGCACCGCCTGCCGCTTCTCCCCCCTGAATGCGTCGGCTATCTGTCCCACCTCGTCGCGGCTCTCGCTGCTGGTGTCGCCCAGTGTCACCGCGACATCACCCACCTCGATGGTGCGGCCCGCGGCGGCGCCTCCACCCTGCTTCAGCGCCTCCGCCAGCCGGCCCTCGAGCTTGTGCTTCTCCTCGATCAGCTGCTCAACCCGGCGTGCGGCCTGGTCGGGCTGGGAACGCAATGCTCCAGCGATGCTCGCAAGGCGCCGCTCGAGTTCCGCCACGTCGCGGAGCGCTGCGGTCCCGCTCACCGCCTCGATCCGGCGCACTCCGGCGGCGACTCCGCCCTGGGACGAGAACCGGAACAGCCCGATCTGCCCGGTGGAACGAACGTGGGTGCCGCCGCAGAGCTCGATTGACGGACCCATCTGTACCACCCGAACCCGGTCGCCGTACTTGTCCGCGAAGAATGCCATCGCACCCAGGGCCAGCGCATCGCGATAGGCCATCTCGTCGGTTGTCACGATGGCGTTGTCCAGCACCAGCTGGTTTACCATCGACTCGATGTCGGCCAGCACCGCGGGGTCGATTGGGCCGTGGTGGGAAAAGTCGAAACGCAGCCGCCCCGGCTCCACCAGCGAGCCCTGCTGTCGCACGTGGGTGCCCAGTACCGATCGCAGGGCATGGTGCACCAGGTGGGTTGCGCTGTGATGACGCTCGATTTCGCGCCGGCGCGGCGCTTCCACCTGGGCGTGGACCGCACCCCCGGCAAATCCTCGCGGTGCCGGACCCGCCACAACGACCCCATCGGCGGTCCGATAGACCGCATCAACCGTGAGCCGCCAGTCACCCGCCTCCACCAATCCGGTGTCGCTTACCTGCCCACCCGACTCGGCATAGAAGGGATTTTCCCGCAGCAGCAGCCCCACCCGGCCGTCATCAGACTCGCTGATTGCCAGGACGTCGGTGTCGGCCTCGGTCACTTCGTAGCCAACGAACTCCTGGGACCCTTCGGCAACGCGCTGCTGCTCGCCGCTCCTGACCACCGAGGCGCCGCCAGCGCGATGCCGGGCCTTGTGGTCGTCGCGCGAACGCTCGCGCTGCTGCTCCAGCGCGCGCTCGAATCCGTCGAGGTCGACGGTCACTCCGCGCTCACCGGCTATCAGCTGCGTGAGGTCCACCGGGAATCCGAAGGTGTCGTAAAGCCGGAACGCCTCCTCGCCGTCGATGGTGGACGCGCCGCCCGAGAATATCTCCTCCAGTCGGCCCAGCCCGCCCTCGATGGTCTCGAGGAATCGCTCTTCTTCGCTGCGGGTCGCGTCGTTGATGAACCCGGCCCGGGCGACGAGCCCGGGATAGGCACCGCCCATCTCGCGGACGACCACCTCGGTGAGCGGCGCGAGGGTCGGCTCGCGGCGGCCCAGCAGCCACGCGTGGCGCACCGCGCGGCGGAGGATCCGCCGCAGCACGTAGCCCCTGCCCTCGTTGGAGGGATAGACGCCGTCGGCAAGCAGGAAACTCACTGCCCGGGCGTGGTCGGCCAGCACCCGGTAGCTGACCCGATCGGGGCTCGCTGGATCGTACGGCCGTCCCACCAGCGCACCGGCGCGCTCCAGCAGGGGCGCGAACAGATCTGTATGGAAGTTGTCGTCGGAGCCCTGGAGCACGGAAGCGATCCGCTCGAGCCCGGCGCCGGTGTCCACGCTCGGCTTGGGAAGTGGCGTGAGGGTCCCATCGGCTGCGCGGTCGAACTGCATGAACACCAGGTTCCAGATCTCGAGGAACCGCCCGGCTTCGGCCTCGCGCTCGAACGCGGCCTGGTCGAGCACCTCCTGGGGAGAGGTGTCGTCAGGTGAACGCGCGAGGTCGACGTAAATCTCGCTGCAGGGACCGCATGGACCGGTGTCGCCCATCTGCCAGAAGTTGTCCGCGTCGCCCAAACCGTAGATCCGATCGGGCGGCAGCCCCGACAACTCGGACCAGAGCTGGCGGGCCTCGTCATCGGTGTGGTGGACAGTGACCCGAAGCCGGTGGGCGGGAATGGCGAGGAACTCGGGACTGGTGACGAACTCCCATGCGAAGGCAATCGCGTCGCGCTTGAAGTAATCGCCAAACGAGAAGTTGCCCAGCATCTCGAAGAAGGTATGGTGCCGGCGGGTCAGCCCCACCTGCTCGAGGTCGTTGTGCTTGCCGCCGGCCCGGACGCACTTCTGGCAGGTCGTGGCCCGGGCATAGTCGCGATGCTCCTGCCCCAGGAAGACGCGCTTGAACTGCACCATTCCGGCGTTGGTGAACAGCAGCGTGGGGTCGTCAGCAGGCACCAGCGACGACGACGGAACCACCTGGTGGCCGCGGTCGCCGAAGTACTGGAGGAACAGTTGCCGGATTCGGGCGGATTGCATGGGAGGAATATAGGGCGGTAAGGCGGTAAGGCGGT
>CAMLHP010000107.1 GCA_946479805.1 uncultured Gemmatimonadota bacterium
CGGGCCGGATGCTGTTCGAGATCGAGGGCGTGACCGAGGAGCTGGCCCGCAAGGCAATGGCGCTGGCTGCTGCCAAGCTTCCGGTGCGGACCCGTTTCGTGCACCGCGAGGAGGTCTGACGCCATGAACGCAACCGAGATCCGGGAGCTGTCCGATGAGGAGATCCGCGCCAGGCTGGCGGAACTCAGGGCCGAGCGCTTCAACCTGCGCTTCCGCTCCGCCACAGAGGCGATCGACAACCCGATGCAGTTCCGCAGCATCCGGCGCGACATTGCGCGGCTGGAGACTGTTCTGCGGCAGCGCACCGCCGAGGCGAGGTAACGAATGAGCGACACGAAGCAGGAGGGCGCGAGCCGCGCGCGGCGCAAGACCCGAACGGGTGTGGTGTCGAGCGACAAGATGGAGAAGACCGTCACCGTGGACATTGTCCGGCGGCTGGCGCACCCCATCTATGGCAAGCAGGTCACGCGCACCACGCGGACCAAGGCGCGCAACGAGCTGGGGGCGCGCGCCGGTGACACGGTGCGCATCATGGAGACCCGGCCGGTCGCGCGGTCGGTGAACTGGCGGGTAGTGGAGATCGTCGAGCGGGCGAAATAGGGAGCCGAGGAACCCATGATTCAGCAGGAGACGATCCTCCGGATCGCAGACAACTCGGGCGCACGCAAGGCGCTTGTCATCCGCGTGCTGGGTGGCAGCAGGCGCCGGTATGCCGGGCTCGGGGACAAGGTGGTGGTCGCGATCAAGGACGCGATTCCCACCGGGCAGGTCAAGAAGGGCGACGTCGCCAAGGCGGTGATCGTCCGGACGGCCAAGGAGACCCGCCGCAAGGACGGGTCATACATCCGGTTCGACGAGAACGCGGCCGTGCTCATCAACGACCAGGGCGAGCCGCGGGCAACCCGCATCTTCGGCCCGGTGGCGCGCGAGCTTCGCGACAAGCGGTACATGAAGATCGTGTCGCTCGCGCCGGAGGTGATCTGACATGAAGCCGCTGGTACATCGCAAGGCGAAGCGGGTGCGCACCAAGCCGGTCGTCCGGCACGTCATGCGCATCACCAAGGGTGACACGGTCCAGGTCATCCGGGGCGACGACAAGGGCAAGCGCGGGAAAGTGCTGCAGGTCTATCCCAAGACCGGCCGGCTCACCGTGGAGGGCGTGAACATCATCACCCGCCACACCCGGGCCACCCAGAACCGCGAGGGAGGACTGGTGCGGCGCGAGGCCCCCATCCACGCCTCCAAGACGATGCTCATCGACCCGAGCAGCGACCAGCCGACCCGGGTACGCCGGGTCAAGGACGCCGACGGTACGGTCGAGCGGATCAGCGTGAAGTCGGGCACTTCGATGCCCAGGAGCAGGTAGCCATGGCCAAGACAACCGAGAAGGCGAAGGCCCCCAAGGCGGGCGGCAAGGACAAGGGTGGAAAGGCCACCTATGCCACCGATGCCGCGCCCAGGGCGGGTGAGGGCACGCCCCGGCTCAAGACCTGGTTCGACACCACCGTGCGGGGCAGGCTGCAGCAGGAATTTGGTCTGGGAAATCCCCACCAGGTGCCGACGCTCGAGAAGGTCGTCCTCAACGTGGGCATGGGCGACGCCAACAAGAACCCGAAGTCGCTCGAGTCGGCGGTCGAAGAACTGGCCCTGGTGACCGGGCAGCGCCCGGTGATCACCCGCGCCAAGAAGGCGATCGCCAACTTCGGGCTCCGGGCCGGGATGCCGGTGGGATGCACCGTCACCCTGCGGGGCCCCAGGATGTGGGAGTTCCTCGACCGGTTCATCAACGTGACCGTTCCGCGCATCCGCGACTTCCGCGGGCTGCCCAGCCGGAGCTTCGATGGCCGGGGGAACTACACGTTCGGCATCAAGGAGCAGATGATCTTCCCCGAGATCGACTTCGACAAGGTCGAGAAGATCCACGGGATGGACATCACGATCGTGACCAGCGCGACCCGGGACGACCTGGCGATGGCGCTGCTGCGCGAGCTCGGGTGGCCGTTCCGGGGTGAGCAGCCGAAGCAGGTAGCGTAACTGGGGCGAGGCCCCAACAGGAGAATCATGGCAAAGACGTGTTGGATCGAGCGAGCGAAGCGCGCGCCGAAGTTCAAGTCCCGCGTGGTGCGGCGCTGCCAGCGGTGCGGCCGCTCGCGCGCGGTGCTGCGCAAGTTCGGCCTCTGCCGCATCTGCTTCCGTGAACTGGCGCTGTCGGGGATGATCCCCGGCGTGCGCAAGGCCAGCTGGTAGGAGAAGGATTCGATGAGCCTGACCGATCCCGTCGCGGACATGTTGACGCGCATCAGGAATGCCTGCGCCGCCGGACACCGGCGCGTGGACATGCCGGTGAGCAAGTTGAAGACCGAGCTCGCGCGACTGCTCAAGGAGAACCACTTCATCGCGGACTTCAAGCTCCTCGATGACGACGCCCACGGCGTGCTCCGGCTGTACCTCAAGTACCACAATGAGGCGCCGGTCATCCGCGAGCTCAAGCGTGTTTCCACCCCCGGCCTCCGGCGCTACGTCAAGAGCCGCGAGATCCCGCGGGTCAAGAACGGCCTGGGTATGGCCATCGTCAGCACGTCGCGCGGCCTCATGAGCGACCGTGACGCGCGGACCCAGAATCTCGGCGGCGAACTCGTCGCCGTGGTCTGGTAGGAGGCGCAATGAGCCGCATTGGCAGGATGCCGATTCCCGTGCCCCAGGGCGTGACCGCCACGGTGGACGGTTCGACGGTGAGCGTGAAGGGACCCAAGGGCGAGCTGAGCCGTACCCTGCACCCCGACATGACGATCGCGCTGGAGGACGGCGTGCTTCATGTCCGCCGGCCCAGCGACGAGCCGCGCCACAGGGCGCTGCACGGGTTGTCCCGGGCGCTGGTCGCCAACATGGTGGAGGGCGTCAGCAAGGGCTACCAGCGGACGCTGGAGTTGCAGGGCGTCGGGTACAAGGCCGAGGTGAAGCCCTACGGCGTCAACCTCATCGTGGGCTACTCGCACCAGGTCAAGTTCGAGGCGCCGAAGGGCGTCAAGATCTCGGTGGAGAACAACACCGTGGTGAAGATCGAGGGAGCGGACAAGGAGAAGGTCGGCCAGGTGGCCGCCGAGATCCGGCTGGTCAAGCCGCCCGAGCCATACAAGGGCAAGGGCATCCGCTACCAGGGCGAGCAGGTCCGCCGCAAGGCCGGCAAGACAGGAGCGAAGTAACAGATGCGTGCGATTCATGCCCCCAAGTCGCGGGAGAGCCGGCGCCTGCGCCGCCACCTCCGCGTCCGGCGCAAGGTGCTGGGCTCGGCCGGTCGGCCGCGGCTGGTCATCTTCCGCTCACTCAAGCACATCTACGCCCAGCTCGTGGATGACGACCGCGGAGTGACCCTCCTCGGCGTCAGCGACGCGAGCGAGGGCATCGCCGCGGATGGTGCCGGCAAGGTCGGCCGCGGCAAGGGCGCCGGCAAGCTGCTGGCGGAGAAGGCGAAGGCGGCAGGAATCACCAGCGTGGTCTTCGACCGCGCCGGGTACCGTTACCATGGTCGCGTGAAGGCCGTCGCCGACGGCGCGCGCGAAGGCGGATTGGAGTTCTGATGGCGGACCAGGAACAGAACCAGCCCCAGCAGGAAGCCGGTGCGACCGGCCCGGCCACTGACGCCGGGAGCAGCGCTCCGGCCGAGGCGCCGGCCGAGCGCAGCACCGCCGCGCGTCCAGCGGCCGGAGACCGGCCTGCAGGTGGCGGCGATCGCCAGGGTGGTGGCCGGGGCGGCCGCCGGGGCGGCGGACCGGGTGGTGGCAGGGGCGGCCAGGGCCGCGGTGGCCGCCGGGGCGACCGCGAGCGCGAAAACGCCAGCGAGTTCATCGAGAACGTGATCTCGATCAACCGCGTTGCCAAGGTGGTCAAGGGCGGCCGCCGGTTCTCATTCAACGCTCTTGTGGCGGTGGGCGACGGCCGGGGCAAGGTCGGCATCGCCACCGGCAAGGCCAACGAAGTCTCCGAGGCCGTGCGCAAGGCGGTCGAGGCCGCCAAGCGCAGCATGCTGGAGCTCCCGCGCACCGGCACCACCATCCCGCACGAGGTCGTTGGCGTCCATGGCGCCGGCAAGGTGCTGATGAAGCCGGCTGCCACCGGTACCGGCGTCATCGCCGGCGGCCCGGTACGCGCGGTGCTGGAGTGCGCCGGCGTCACCGATATCCTCACCAAGAGCCTGGGCTCGACCAATCCCCACAACATGGTGCGGGCCACGGTCGAGGGGCTGTCCCGGCTGGTGAGCCACCGTCAGATTGCGCGCGAACGGGGCGTCGAGCTCGAGGCCATTGGCTACCGCCCGCGGCAGGAGGTCTGAGTGGGACGCAATCCCGTTGTCGGCAGGCAGGGCCCCAAGGCCTACGCTGCCCAGTTGCCTGAGGGCGTGCAGAAGGCGGGTCTCCGCATCAAGCAGATCCGCTCCACGTCCGGCCACGCCGAGACGATGCGGCGGACCCTTCTTGCGCTGGGGCTGCGCCGCAACCAGCAGACCGTGGTCGTGAAGGATGACCCGGGTGTCCGGGGCATGATCTACAAGGTGCGCCACCTGGTCGAAGTGGCGCCGGCAGGAGAGAAATAGAATGGCCGACAAGGTCGAGAAGCTGACGCTGTCCAACCTCCGGGCGCCCAAGGGGGCCACCACCGCTCGCAAGCGGGTGGGCCGCGGCATCGGCTCGGGGCTGGGCAAGACATCGGGCAAGGGCCACAAGGGACACAAGGCCCGCACCGGCGGCAGCACCAACCCCGGGTTCGAGGGCGGCCAGATTCCGCTCTACCGGCGGCTGCCGAAGCGGGGGTTCACCAATCCATTCCGGGTCGAGGCCCAGGTGGTAAACGTGGGCGCTCTGGCCCAGCTTGAGGGCACCGACGTCACGCCCGAGACGCTGGCCGCTGCCGGGCTGGTGGCCCGGACCGCCGAAGTGGTGAAGCTGCTGGGGAGCGGAGATGTCGACCGTGCCTACACGGTGCGGGGCATGGCCATCAGCGCGGCGGCCCGCGGCAAGATCGAAGCAGCAGGCGGCAAGGTCGAAGAGCAGTGACCGCACCGCGCATCGCGGCCTTCGGCATGGACGAGGAGCTGAAGCGCAAGCTCTGGTTCACCTTCGTCGCGCTCCTGCTTTACCGGGTCGGTGCCCACATCGCTGCGCCGGGCGTCAACGTCCAGGCGCTGGTTGACTACATCCAGAACTCGGCCGCGGCCGGGTTCTTCTCGCTGTACGACACGCTGGGCGGCGGCCTCTCCCGGGCCACGGTGTTCGCGCTCGGCATCATGCCGTACATCTCGGCGTCCATCATCTTCCAGCTGGCCGGCGGCGTGGTCCCGACCGTCAGCAAGATGCAGAAGGACGAAGAGGGCCGGAAGAAGATCACCCAGTGGACCCGCTACACCACTGTGGGACTGGCGCTGGCGCAGGCGTACACCTACGCCCTCTTCACCGAGAACATTCCCGGTGCGCTGAACAATCCCGGGCCGATGTCGCGGCTCATCATCGTTCTGACCCTGACGGTCGGCGCCATCTTCGTGATGTGGCTGGGCGAGCAGATCACCGAGCGAGGCATCGGCAACGGCATGAGCCTGCTGATCACCTTCTCGATCCTCGAGCGGCTCTGGCCATCCACCCTGCAGCTGGTCCAGTTCGTCCAGAGCGGCGTCACGTCGCTGCTGGGCGTGGTGGTGTTCGTCGCGGCGATCGTCTTCGTGATCGGCGCGACGGTGGCAATGACGCTGGCCGCCCGGCGAATACCCATCCAGATCCCGCGCAAGGTCATGGGCCGGGGCAGGGTGCGCGAGGGCCAGAAGACTTTCATCCCGATCCGCGTCATCACCGCCGGCGTGATGCCCATCATCTTTGCCCAGACCATCATCGTGGTCCCGGCAACGGTGGCGAGCTTCACCAGCAGCCCCTGGCTGCAGGACCTCGCAGCCTTCTTCAACCCCACCACCGGCGGATGGGGCTACGCCATCATCTTCACCATCATGGTGGTGGTGTTCAGCTACTTCTACACCTCGATCATCTTCAACTCGGTGGACCTGGCCGAGAACCTGAAGAAGCAGGGCGGATTCATCCCCGGGGTAAAGCCGGGCGCCAGCACTGCCAACTACATCGATGGAGTGCTGTCACGCGTCACCCTGCCAGGCTCGTTGTTCCTTGCCGCGGTCTCGCTGATTCCGCTGCTGATCTCCAACTGGACCGGAATCCAGGCCCAGTTCGGCGGCACCTCGGTGCTCATCGTCGTGGGTGTGCTCATCGACACCATCGCCCAGATCGAGCAGCACCGCCAGCTCCGGAAGTACGACAGCTTCATGAAGACTGGCCGGGTGAAGTTCCGCGGGCGACAGCAGCGCTACATGTAGCTGCGAGCGTCGAGCTGCGAGCTTCGAGGACGCCTACCGAAGCTCGCGGCTCGAAGCTCGAAGCTTCCCATCGTCGTTTCCTCCCAACCCCGCGCGCGACATGGATATCCTCCTCCTCGGCCCTCCCGGCGCTGGCAAGGGCACCCAGGGCGCTCTGCTCAGCCAGCACCTCGGCCTGCCCAAGTTCGCCACCGGCGATCTCCTCAGGGAAGCGGTGAAGACCGGCACCACGCTGGGCCTCAAGGCCCGGGCGGTTATGGAGGCTGGCCAGCTGGTGAGCGACGAGATCATTCTTGGTGTCGTCCGTGAAGAACTGGCGAAGCCCGCCGCCGCCCGCGGCGTGATCTTCGACGGAGTGGTGCGGACCATTCCGCAGGCTGAGGGGGTCGAGGCGCTGCTCGCGGAACTGGGCCGCCGAATGGATCACGTGCTGTTCTTCGATGTGCCGGACGGGGAGCTGCTGGCGCGACTGGAGCGGCGGCGGGCCATCGAATCGCGCGCCGACGACGATCCTGACGCTGTGGCCGTGCGGCTCAGGGCCTATCGTGAGCAGACCGCGCCGGTGCTGGAGTGGTACCGGCAGCGGGGCGGGGTGACCCGGATCGACGCCGTGGGTGGTGTGGAAGAGATCGCGGTCCGCGTGCGAGAGGCGCTGGGGACGGCGTGATAACTCTCAAGTCTCCCCGCGAGATCGAGATCATG
>CAMLHP010000108.1 GCA_946479805.1 uncultured Gemmatimonadota bacterium
TGTGCACCCGATGCGGCACCGTGAACCGCAAGCTCGTGCCCGCCGACGCCACCGAAGTCGAGGACCGGTGCCAGCACTGCGGTGCGAAGCATGAGGTCGAGCGCGGCCCCCGCAACGTGTTCTGGGACGCGGAGCTTGACTGAGCGCCCGATGGATCGCATGACGGTCACCACCCCCACCGAGCTGCCCGATGAGCAACGCGCCGAGTCGGCCCTTCGGCCGGCCCAGCTGGAGGATTTCGTCGGGCAGGAACAGGTCAAGACCTCGCTCCGGATC
Organism: uncultured Gemmatimonadota bacterium; assembly: GCA_946479805.1. The sequence goes on from CAMLHP010000108.1 coordinate 277, forward strand.
GCGGTGGACGCCGCACGCCGGCGCAATGAGCCGCTCGACCATGCGCTCTTCTTTGGCCCTCCCGGCCTGGGCAAGACCACCCTGGCCATGCTGCTGGCCCGCGAAATGGGCGTCCAGATGCGCACCACTTCGGGGCCGGTCCTCGAGCGGCCGGGCGACCTCGTCGGCCTGCTGACCCAGCTCGCGAGCGGCGACATCCTGTTCATCGATGAGATACACCGCCTCAAGCCCGCGCTGGAGGAGTTCCTCTACCCCGCGATGGAAGACTTCCGCGTGGACGTGCGGATCGGCGAGGGCGGCAGCGCCCAGACCATCCCCATGGCGGTGGAACCCTTCACCCTCATCGGCGCCACTACCCGCTTCGGCCTGCTCACCCCGCCCATGCGCGCGCGCTTCGGGCTGGTGGAGCGGCTGTCGTTCTATCCGGCGGAGGATCTCGCCCGGATAGTCACTCGAAGTGCCGAGATACTCGGCGTCCCCACCGATCCTGCAGGAGCACTCGAGATCGCGAAAAGGAGCCGGGGCACGCCCCGGGTCGCCAACCGACTGCTTCGGAGGGTCCGCGACTACGCCGAAGTGCGCGCCGACGGCCGCATCACCGCCAGCGTCGCGTCCGAGGCATTGAGCCGCCTCAACGTGGACGAGTTCGGGCTCGACGACATGGACGCGCGGATCCTCTCGCTCATCATCGAGAAGTTCGACGGCGGGCCGGTGGGGCTTGGCACCATAGCGGTGGCCGTGGGCGAGGACGCTGGCACGTTGCAGGACGTGTACGAGCCCTTCCTGATCCAGCAGGGATTCCTCCAGCGCACCCCTCGCGGACGGATGGCCACGCCGCAGGCGTGGCGGCGCTTCGGACTCACTCCTCCCGCTCCAGAGCCGACCCTGCTCGATGAATGAGGCCGCGCCGGCGCGCGGCCTTCGCACGTCGGATTACGATTACCACCTCCCCGCAGAACTGGTGGCCCAACATCCCGCGGAACGCCGTGACGCGAGCCGGCTGCTGGTCGTCGACCGCGACTCGGGCACCTTTCGCGACGGCCACTTCCATGAACTCGCCGGAATGGTGCCCGCCGGGGATCTCCTGTGCCTCAACACGACGCGGGTGCGGCACGCCCGCCTCCGCGCTGCCCGCCCATCCGGCGCCCCGGCGGAAGTGCTGCTGATCCATCCGCTTCAGGACGGGACCTGGCTCGCCATGGGGCGGCCCGGCAGCGCCCTCCGGCCCGGCAAGCGGGTGATGCTTGCGCCGGGCGCGGCCATCGAAACCGTCGCCGTGCGCCCCGATGGCGAGCGCGAGGTGCGCTTCGTGGGCATCAGCGCCGAGGATGCCATCGCCCGCCACGGATTGCTGCCGCTCCCGCCCTATATCACCCGCGACCCGGATGACCAGGACGAGCAGCGCTACCAGACGGTGTATGCCGAGCGCGAGGGCAGCGTCGCCGCGCCAACCGCGGGGCTGCACTTCACACCCGCGCTGCTGGAAACCCTGCGCGCCGGGGGAGTGACAGTGGCGCCGCTCGATCTCGAGGTGGGGCCCGGCACCTTCAAGCCGGTGGACGAGGACGACCCGCGCCACCATCCGATGCACGAGGAGCGCTTCGAGATTCCGGCCAGCACCGGTGCTGCCATCGCCACCGCGCGCGCGGGAGGACAAAGCGTCTGGGCCGTCGGCACTACCGTCGTACGCGCACTGGAAGCCGCAGCACTGGGCGACACCCGGGCGACCCGCCTGCTCATCATGCCCGGACATCAGTTCCGGACCGTGGACCACCTCGTCACCAACTTCCACCTGCCGCGCAGCACCCTGCTGATGCTGGTTGCCGCCTTCGCCGGCTACGAGCTGACCATGCGGGCCTACCAGCACGCGGTGGAGCAGCGCTACCGGTTCTACTCGTACGGCGACGCGATGGTGATTCTGTGAGCGACATGGGGATCAGGGCGGTCAAGTTGGTGAGGGACGTGGCAGGGCCGCGAGCGCCGATGTCTCCCCGCGGCGGTGCCGCGCGCGCGGTTGGGGGCCGAATATCGTCCCGGCCTGCGCGCGCGAAAGCGGAGGGGAGACATCGGCGGGAGCGGCCAGAGCGGCCGGGAGAGCCGAGCCGCCGAGCCGCCGAGCCGCCGAGCCGCCAAGAGGTGAATAAGTGACAGCGGGATTCAAACTCGAGGCAACGACAGGCGCTGCGCGCGCCGGCATGCTGGTGCTGCCCACCGGCGCCGTCCGCACCCCCTGCTTCATGCCCGTCGGCACGCTCGGCGCGGTGCGTGGACTCTCGGCAGACGAGGTCCGGCGAGCCGGAGCCCAGATCGTGCTGGGCAACACCTACCATCTCCACCTCCGTCCAGGCGAGGAAGTCGTCAAGGCACTGGGCGGCCTCGCGCAATTCACCGGCTGGAACGGACCCACCCTCACTGACTCGGGCGGATTCCAGGTCTTCTCGCTGGAGACACTACGCACCATCGACGAGGAAGGCGTCGAGTTCCGGAGCCATGTGGACGGCTCCCTTCGCTACCTCACCCCCGAGCTATCCATCGAGATCCAGCGCGCCCTCGGCGCTGACATTGCGATGCAGTTCGATCACGTAGTGCCGGGCCAGGCCAGCCACGAACTCGCCCGCGAAGGAATGGAGCGCAGCCTCCGGTGGCTCACCCGCGCGAAGGACCACGCCGAGCGGCTGGAGCTGGAGCAACCCATCTCCCAGGTGCTCTGGCCCATCGTCCAGGGCGGCACCCACGCAGACCTCCGGCAGGCCTCTCTCGCTGGCATCCTCGACCGGGGCGACTGGACCGGCATCGCCATCGGCGGTCTGTCGGTGGGTGAGCCAAAGCCGGTGATGCACCGCGTTCTGGAGGAACTGGAACCGGCGCTCCCGCGCGAACGGCCCCGTTATCTTATGGGGGTAGGATTTCCCGAGGATCTGGTCGAGGGAATCGCGCGCGGCGTTGACCTGTTCGACTGCGTCGCGCCCACCCGCAACGGCCGCCATGGCACTGCCTGGACATCTGCCGGCCGGGTGAACGTGAAGGCGCAGGCCAACCGGCTGTCGGACGCGCCACTCGACGCCGAGTGCGACTGCGACACCTGCCGCACCACCTCGAGGGGATTCCTGCGCCACCTGTTCGTGGTCGGGGAGATTCTGGGCCTCAGGCTGGTGTCGCTGCACAACATTCACTTCCTCGTCCGGCTGGCGGACGAGGCGCGCGGGCACATCCTGCGTGGCACGTTCGACGGCTGGCGCCGGGACTGGCTCGATCGCCACCACCAACGAGGAGCTTCGTGAGCCTTTCACTCAACGCCGTTCTGCTGCAGTCCCCCACCGGTGGGGGCATGGGCATCCTGGCCTTCCAGGTGCTCGCCATCGGCCTCGTGTTCTACTTCCTGATTCTCCGCCCCCAGGGCCGGGCCCGGAAGGCGCACGCTGCGCTGCTCTCGGGACTCAAGAAGAACGACGACGTCATGACCGCTGGCGGCATCGTCGGCAAGGTCAAGGACATCAAGGAATTCGACAGCAACGGCGTGAAGGAGACCCGGGTCACGATCGAGACCGGCGGCACCACCGTGATAGTCGAGCGCTCCCGGATTGTGCGGGTTGGCGCCAGCACGCCGATGGGGCAGTCCTGATGGCATTGCGTCCCCTGCACCTCCTCGGCTCGCCCGCGCTCAGGGCGGAGAGCGCCGCGGTGGACGCGGTGGACGCCGCCGTGCGCGAGCTGGTCGAGGACATGTTCGAGACCATGGACGCGTCCCGCGGGGTGGGGCTCGCTGCCAACCAGATCGGCGTGACCCAGCGGGTGGCGGTCATTGACGCCGAGGGCCGGCGCTTTGCGATGATCAATCCGCGCCTGGTGGAAGTCGAGGGCAAGGCCACCGCCGAGGAGGGGTGTCTTTCGATCCCCGACGTCTTCGCCGATGTCACCCGTCCCGAGCGGGTTGTGCTCGAGGCGCTCGATGTCGAGGGAAACTCGTTTCGGCTCGAGGCCGGCGGGCTGGTTGCCCGCGCGGTGCAGCACGAGATCGACCACCTCGACGGCATTCTCTTCCTCGATCATCTCGGCCCGGTCAAGCGCAAGATGCTGTTCGCGCGCTGGAAGAAGGACCACAAGGATGACACGACCTGGCTCAAGGAGGTGACGGCCGAGCCATCGGCCAGCGACTGATGCGGATCGTGTTCTTCGGGACGCCGGCCTTCGCCGCGTCCTCGCTCACCGCCCTGCTCGAGGCGGGGCACCGTGTCACCGGCGTCGTCTCCCAGCCAGACCGGCCCCAGGGCCGCTCCCGCTCGAACCTCGTTCCGCCGCCGGTGAAGCTGGTTGCCGAGGCGGCGGGGCTGCCGCTGCTCCAGCCCGAGCGTCCCAACGGCGATGTGTTTCTCGCCGCGTTGCGCCGCTTCGATGCCGACATCGGCGTGGTGGCCGCCTACGGGCACCTGCTCCGGCCCGAGGTGCTGGAAGTGCCCCGGCTCGGCATGATCAACGTGCACGCCTCGCTGCTTCCGCTCCTCAGGGGCGCTGCGCCCATTCCGTGGGCCGTGGCCCTGGGCGAACGCGAGACCGGCATCAGCATCATGCAGATGGAGAAGGGGCTCGACAGCGGGCCGGTGTTCCTCCGGGTCCCCACTCCCATCGGTCCCTCGGAAACCGGTGGCGAACTGACGGCGCGGCTGGCGGGGCTCGGAGCCCACGCCCTGATCGAGGTGCTCGCGCGGATGGAAGGCGGCGGCTACGTGCACCCGGAGCCCCAGCTGGATTCCGCGGCCACCTATGCGCCCAAGCTCAACCGCGAGACGGCGCGGATTGACTGGACCGCAACGGCGGACCAACTGGCGCGGCGCATCCGCGCGTTCGATCCCGTGCCTGGTGCGTGGACAACGCTGGACGGCAACAGCGTCAAGCTGTTCGGCGCCCACACCGCGGCCGGAAGTGGAGTCCCCGGCGCCGTGCTGCAGGCGGGTCAGGAACTCCTGGTGGCCGCGGGCGACGACCGCGCGGTGACAATCGGCGAGGTGCAGCCCGCGGGCAAGCGCCGCATACCAGCCGGAGACTGGGTCCGGGGGCGGGGCATCGCGGTGGGCCAGCGGCTGGAATGAGGCCGCTTCCGCGGGTGCACGCGATCACCGACGCGTCGGTGCTCGCGCTGGACGACCTGGGGGTGCGCGTCGCCGCAATAGCCGCCGCGGGGCCATCGGTGGCGCTGCACGTGCGTGACAGGGACGCGGGCGGCGCCCGCCTTGCCGCATTGGCGGCGCGCTTCGTATCGCTGGCATGGCCGCCCGAGGCAGGTGTGATAGTGGCAGGGCGGCCCGATGTGGCCGCGGCCGTCGGCGCGCAGGGTGTGCAGCTCGCGGCAGGAGACCTGTTGCCCGCCGATGCCAGGCTGGTAATGCCGGTCGGCTGGCTCGGTCGCTCTGTCCACTCGGGCGACGAAGCGGCCCGCGCCGCTGACGAAGGCGCGGATTACGTGATGGCGGGAAACGTGTTCGAGACCGCGACCCATCCCGGCCGGCCCGCGGCCGGCCTCGAGCTGATCACCGCCGCGGCACGGAGCGGCCTGCCGGTCATCGCCATCGGCGGCATTACCGCTGCCAATGCTCCTGCGGCGCGGGATGCAGGCGCCTGGGGAGTTGCCGCGATCCGGGCGCTGTGGCATGCGGAAGATTCAGCGGCAGCAACATTGGCCCTGCTGGGGCCGTGGATGGAGGATACATGACCGAACTGATGGTGACCTTGAACGGTGAGGAAGCCCGGGTTCCGGGCCCCGCATCGCTGGCGTCCCTGCTGGAGCACCTCGGGCTCGACCCCCGTACTGTGGCGATCGAGCACAATCGCGAGATCGTGCGCCGGGCCCGTCTGGCCGAGACCCCCGTGGCCGAGGGTGACACAATCGAGGTGGTCCATTTCGTGGGGGGTGGGTGAGAGGATGAACTTCGACACTGAATTCGAGATCGGAGGGCGGCAGTTCCGCTCTCGCCTGATGGTGGGCACCGGGAAGTATGCCGGCAACCAGCAGATGGTGGACGCCATCAACGCGTCCGGCGCCGAGATAGTGACCGTCGCGGTGCGGCGGGTGGACCTCGATCGGAGCAAGGAGGAAAGTGTCCTCCACCACCTTTCGCCCGATCAGTTCTTCCTGCTCGCCAACACCGCCGGGTGCTACACCGCTGACGAGGCGGTGCGCTATGCCCGGCTGGGCCGCGAGGCCGGCTTCAACGAGTTCGTGAAGCTGGAAGTGATCGGCGACAAGGAAACGCTGCTTCCCGACGTCGCGGGGCTGCTGGAGGCCACCCTGACTCTGGTGGCCGAGGGTTTCACTGTGCTGGCGTACACCAACGACGACCTGATCACCGCGCTCAGGCTGGAGGAGGCTGGCGCTGCTGCAGTCATGCCGCTTGCGTCACCCATCGGCAGCGGCCTCGGGATGCTCAACCCCTACTCGATCCGCACCATCAAGTCCCGGCTGTCGGTGCCGGTGATAGTTGATGCCGGCGTGGGCACCGCATCCGACGCATGCATCGTGATGGAGCAGGGCGTGGACGGGATCCTCATGAACACCGCGCTGGCCGCGGCAGACGACCCGGTGGCCATGGCTCACGCGATGAAGCTCGCCACCGAGGCCGGGCGCGCGGCGTATCTGGCTGGCCGGATGCCCCGGCGCGAGGTGGCAGTGCCGTCGAGTCCCGAGCTCGGCATGCTGGCCTGACCCGCAGCGCAAACCCGACAATGGCCCGCCGCAAATCGGTTCCCGGCATGGCTCCCCGCCGTGCCGCGCTCAAGGCGCTCACCCAGGTGC
>CAMLHP010000109.1 GCA_946479805.1 uncultured Gemmatimonadota bacterium
ACGCCGTCCTTGCGGATCAGCGCGTGGAACTTCTCGAGCTTCTCGTTGATGGCCGGCTCTTCGAGTGTGCTGTCGAAGATATAGACCACCTCGTACTGGTGGGTCATGTCACCTTCCTTCGGACTGGTCGCCCCGGGCCTGGTGCGGGCGCCGGGGAGGATGATTGTGAGCCAGGCAATATAGCGGCCCCGGGGATTTGACGGTAGTTTCAGGCCATGAAAACACTCCCCCTTCTGCTGCTCGCAGTCCTGGCGACGGCGCCGGCCGCGCTGGCCGCCCAGGCGGCGCCGGCCGGCTGGCGGGTGGCCCTGGATGGCGGCGCAACCCCCGATTCCACCGTCCATTTCCAGACCATGGCTCCGGGCTGGCACCTCACCATGGGTCCGGGCGGGGTGGTCTATGACCCCCGGCACTCGGCCTCCGGACGGTTCAGCGTTGAGGCCGAGATTTTCCTCTTCCCCGGCACCAGCGATGAGGGTTACGGCGTGTTCGTCGGAGGGACGGCGGTGGAAGACGGGCAGCCCGCCTTCACGGCGTTCGTGCTGCGGCGGGACGGGTCGGCGGCGGTGATCCGCTCGGACGAAAGTGGGCGGACCGTGTACTCACCCTGGCAGCAGCACGACGCCATCACACCGGGCGCGGCCGGGGAGCCGGTGCGCAACGCGCTAAGGGTGGACGCCGAGCGCGACAGCGTCCACTTCAGGGTCAACGACTCACTGGTGGCGACGGTGGCGCGAAATGAAGTGCCAGTGGACGGCGCCTTCGGCTTCCGGGTGGGGCAGGGGATCAACCTGCATGCGAGTACGCTGAGCATGTCGACGCACCTCGCGGAGCCGCGTGCGTCTCCTCGCGAGTAAGTTCGGCGTCCCTCGCCGAGTAAGTTCGGCGTCCCTCGCGAGTAAGGTCGGCGTTCTCTCGCGAGTAAAGTCGGCATTCCCTCGCGAGTGAAGTCGGCATTCCCTCGCGAGTGAACTCGCTGCTCGGCGAGCCTCGCCTTCGGCGAGGCGGAGTGTTGGGGCAAGCTCCCTGCTTCTTCGCGAGTGAACTCGCTGCTCGGCGAGCGTCGCCTTCGGCGACGCGGAGTGTTGAGCACCGCCTCGCCGGCAGGCGAGGTTCGCCGAGCAGCGGCTTCAGCCGCGAACGAAACCCGAGCACCGCTTCAGCCGCGAACGAAACCCGAGCACCGCTTCAGCCGCGAACGAAACCCGAGCAGCGCTGCGCATTTTCCTCACCCACTGCCGCATTCAAACGATGACACTCGCAGGCCCGGCACATCCGATATTGCGGCATGTTCAGCCGCCTGTATGTGCATATGGTCTGGCGCACCCGTGGCAACGCCGCCCTGATCGACCTGCAACGCGCCACCTTTCTCGAGCGCATCCTTCCGGTTCTTGCGCGGAAGGAGCGCGCGGTGCTGCTGGGCGTGGGCATGGTCGCGACTCACGTTCACACCGTGCTGCGGATTCACTCCACGACAGCAATTGCGCGGCTGGCGCAACGGTTGAAGGGAGGCAGCGCGCGAATGGCAGGGGAGCTGTTTGGCGATGGCGCTGAGCGGCTGGCTTGGGCAAAGGGCTACTCGGCCCACAGCGTGGGCGAACACGGCCTGGAGGCGGCCCTCAGGTACGTAAGGTTTCAGCCGCAGCGGCATCCAGGTGAGGCGATTCCGGGGTATATGCCTCGCGGGTAAGGTCGGCGTTCCTGGCGAGTAAAGTCGGCGTCATCTCGCGAGTAAAGTTGGCGTTCTCTCGCGAGTAAGGTAGGCGTCCCTCGCGAGTAAACTCGGTGCTCCCTCGCGAGTAAACTCGGTGCTCCCTCGCGAGTAAACTCGGTACTCCCTCGCGAGTAAACTCGGTACTCCCTCGCGAGTAAACTCGCTGCTCGGCGAGCTTCGCCTTCGGCGAGGCGGTGTGCAATCCAGCACGCGTCGCCGTCGGGCGACGCTCGCCGAGCAGCGGTTTCAACCGCGAGGGGGAGCTGGAAACTCGTCCCCCAGCACGCGTCGCCGTCGGGCGACACTCGCCGAGCAGCGGCTTCAGCCGCGAACGGAACGCCAAGCCACGCTTCAGCCGCGAACGAAAACCGAGACCCTAATCCTCCCTGACAAAGACCTGGGTACTCCGCGTCTGGCTGCTGCCATCGGCGGCACGCACGGTCACCGACAGCGTGTAGCGACCGTCGTCCAGGCGGCGGGTGTCGAGCTCCCGCCGGAATCGCTGCACTTCTCCCGTGGCCTGCTCGGTGAACTCTATGGTGGTGCGGTCACCGTCGTCGTCGCCCTTGGCGAACACGATCTCAGTGGCCAGGTCACTCCCCGGCGTGGCGCCGGCTACCTCGTAATACACCGGCAGTGGCTCACCCTTGGCATATGACCCGGTGGAGCTGAGCGGGAACGGCCCGTCGGGCGCATTCCACGCACGTCCCCCCACAGCGGTGCCAAGTACGATGTCGCTCATCGCCAGCGCGCCGCCTGCGGCGGGCACTGCAACGTCCCGGTCCCGCCCGAACTGCCCCGACGTATCCGCCGGCTGCCTCACCACCACCCCCACCCACCAGTTGCCGGTGACGACCGGCACCTCAGTGGTGAATGTGAGCATCTGCCCCGGCTGGGGTGCCTCCCTGACGGCCAGGCGCCGCACTGTGTCGATCTCGATGGCCTCGATGCCCGAGCGCGCAACCAGTCTCATCCGGAACCCGTAACCCAGCGGCTGGTCCGAGATGGGAACCAGGTCCTCCGCTGCCACAGAAGTGAGGACCAGGATCCTGCCCCGACCCGGTGCATCTCCCAGGAGCCCATAGGCGCGCCACGCCACACCCAGCACGTCGCCGAAGCGCAACTGATCCGAGTCGGTGGTTGTTCCGATTACCCGGCTGCGGGTGGTGTATTCCAGTTCTCGTTCCCAGTTGCGCTGGGTCCCTGATACAGCCAGCCGGCTGTAGAGTGGGTCCAGCGACGCGCGGGATTCCATCAGCCCGTCGATCGGGGCGCAGCTCTTGGCCGGCCCCGCCTGGGTGACCCGGGTGGAAGCACCTCGCCCGCCACCAGCGTTGGCCAGGGTCTCGATCAGCCGCCAGTCGTCAGGATTCTCCCGTGCCACGAAGTGGAAGATCATGTTGCCTTCCGCCCGCCGGTAAAGCCAGGACACATTGGGGCAGGCGCCTGCCCTCAGCGCAGCTGCTGTGTCGTCCGGCATCCCGTGCCGGATGAAGATCAGGCCCCTGTCGTCGTACTCCGCGTGGGGGTTCTGCCAGAGTTCATTGAGTTCATAGCGGCGGGGATAGGTCAGGAGCCGATAATTCTGGCGGGCATACCCGATCCGCTCGTAGTGGTCGGCCAGGCGGGTGCCACGGGCCTGCAGCTCCTCCAGGTCGCGCCCCTCCCAGAACGCCCTGAGCCAGCCGGCCCGCTGCGATGGCTCAAGCAAGTTGAAGCTGTCGAGCTCGGCCGAATCCGCGATGAACGCGATGTCGTGGCCAAGCGCTTCGGCGATCGCCGAGTCGGGCTTGGCGGCGGCGGCGTAGTAGCCGCGTTCCGCACCTTCCACACCCTGGGCCAGTCCGATACGCGCGATCTCGAAGTTGCCCCGGATCGAATCACCACCGGCGGCTATGTAGGCGGAGAAGGCCGAGTCGGCGACCGCCGGTTCCCACAGCCAGGCAGCCAGCTTCCCGCGCTGAAAATGCCGGACTGTGTCCGCGACGCTCGACGGAATGGCCAGCGATTGAAGCAGGTCGGGACCCACAAGCCGCACCATCCAGGGCATGGTCGGCTGGCGGGGCAGGAGCAGCTGGCTGGCCACGACGCCCAGGGTGCCGGCGTGCCGGTCGCCCAGCTTGCCGCCGAGCACCAGATCATAGATGGCGTCCTCGTTCCACCTGACGCCGGTGCGCTGGCCGGGGGCGTCCTTGGGCACGTAGTTCGTTTCCATCAGCCGCCACTTGAGCAGCGCCCGGACACCGTAGGCCGCGGAACATCTGGGCGAGCCCAGGGCAAGCTCGGTCAGGGACCGGAGGGCATCGTCCGCCTGGCTGCGCGAGCCGAAGTGGAACACCGGGCTGTCGACCGGGAGGCCGGCAGCCTGGTCGTCAATTACCTGGCTGGCATCGGCGCAGCTGATGTGGGACGAGAACTCGAGTTGCCGGGTACTGCCGCCGGATCTGGCGGAAGAGGGGACGTCGGGCGGACTCTGGGCGGCGATCGCTCCCGGCAGGGCAAGCGAGAGGAGGATGGCGAGCGTCAGGTTAGGAGGACAACGACGAGGCATAGGGCGTCCCCGGCAGGAGTTTGGAGGGGCCGGTCTCTCCAATAGAACGGTGACGACCCATCGCCCGCCTGCTGCACGCCCCGGAGGGTCGGCCTCAGACGTTGAAGCGGAAGAGCATCACGTCCCCATCCTTTACAACGTACTCCCGGCCTTCGGCGCGGGCGACACCCTGCTCCCTGGCCCCCTTCCACCCCGCTGTCCGGATGAAGTCATCGTATGCCACGGTCTCGGCGCGGATGAAGCCCTTCTCGAAGTCGGTATGGATCACCGCGGCCGCGGTTGGGGCCTTGTCGCCCCGGTGGATGGTCCAGGCCCGCACTTCCTTCTCGCCGGCGGTGAAATAGCTCTGCAGCCCCAGCAGGTGATACGCCGCGCGCGCGAGCCGGTCGAGGCCGCTCTCCTCGAGGCCCAGTGAGCTGAGGAACTCCGCCCGGTCTTCCGGCGGGAGCTCTGCCAGCTCCATCTCCACCTGGGCCGAGAACGGGATGATCTCGGCCACTTCGCCATCGGACTCCACTGCTGCGGTCAGCGCCGTGACATGGGCGTTGCCGCTGGCGATCTCGTCTTCGCGGACGTTGGCGGCGTAGAGAACCGGCTTAGAGGTGAGGAGGTTGAAGCTCTGGAACAGCGCGGCGTCTTCGGGGCCGGGCTGGACACTTCTGGCGGCGCGCCCGTCGGCCAGCGCCGCGCGGGTGGATTCGAGCATGCGAAGCTCGGCCTTCGCGGCGGCGTCTCCGCTCCGGGCGGTGCGGGTGACTCGCTCGAGCCGCTTCTCCACGCTGGCGAGGTCCGCGAGTCCCAGCTCGATGTTGATGATCTCGCGGTCGCGCACCGGATCGACACCGCCCATCACGTGCTGGACGTCATCATCCTCGAAGCAGCGTACCACATGGACGATGGCGTCGACCTCGCGGATGCTGGCGAGGAACTGATTGCCCAGGCCCTCGCCCTCGCTGGCACCCTTCACCAGCCCGGCGATGTCCACGAACTCAACAGTGGCGGGCACCGTACGCTCGGGCCTGACTATCCTCGCCAGCTCATCGAGCCGCTCGTCCGGCACGGTGACGACGCCGGTGTTGGGCTCGATGGTGGCGAAGGGATAATTCGCCACCAGCGCGCCCGCAGACGTAAGTGCGTTGAAGAGGGTGGACTTCCCGACGTTGGGGAGTCCTACGATGCCGAGTCGAAGCATGTGGTCCTAGGCCATGCTCGCGAACCAGGGTGCGAGCACCAGCGACACCACGCTCATGAGCTTGATGAGGATGTTCATGGCGGGGCCGCTGGTGTCCTTGAACGGATCGCCCACAGTGTCGCCCACGACCGCCGCCTTGTGGGGATCGGATCCCTTGCCGCCATGGGCTCCGCCCTCGATGTATTTCTTGGCGTTGTCCCACGCGCCACCGGCGTTGGCCATGAACAGCGCGAGCAGCACGCCCGAGAGCGTCGCGCCGCCCAGCAGACCGCCGAGCGCCTTGATGCCGAGGAAGTAGCCCACCAGAACCGGCGCAGCCACGGCGACAATGCCCGGGACGATCATCTCGCGCAGCGCGGCGCGGGTGGAGATGTCCACGCAGCGGGCGCTGTCGGGCTTGGCGGTGCCTTCCATCAGCCCGGGGATCTCGCGGAACTGGCGGCGGACTTCCTCCACCATCCCGGCGGCCGCACGACCGACCGAGGTCATGGTCAGCGCACCTATGACGAAGGGCAGGGTGCCGCCGATGAAGAGGCCGATGACCACAATCGGGTCGACGAGATCCAGCGACAGCACCTGATCCGCCGGGGTGACGGCGGTGGCGTAGGCGCTGAACAACGCCAGCGCCGTGAGAGCGGCCGATCCGATGGCGAAGCCCTTGCCGATGGCGGCGGTGGTGTTGCCGAGGGCGTCGAGGCCATCGGTGATCTTGCGGACCTCGGGGCCCAGCTTGCTCATCTCGCTGATTCCGCCTGCGTTGTCGGCGATGGGGCCGTAAGCATCAACCGACATGGTGACACCGACGGTCGCGAGCATGCCAACCGCAGAGATCGCGATGCCGTAGAGTCCGGCCTGCGAGTACGAGACCCAGATCGCGCCGCAGATGAGGAGCAGCGGGATCAGCGTGCTCATCATTCCGACCGCGAGGCCGGCGATGATATTGGTCGCGGGACCGGTGAGCGATGCCTGCGCGATCCCGCGCACCGGCTTGCCAGCGGTGTAATACTCGGTAACCAGGCCTATCGCGACGCCGGCCACGGTGCCGGCCAGTACCGCCCAGAACGGGCCCATCGCGGGCCGTCCCGCCATGCCCAGCGGCAACGCCGCCACCACGAACCACGCGGCCACCAGGAACATCACCGCCGCGATGAACGTGGTGAGCCTGAGCGCGCTGGCGGGGGAACCCCGCTCCAGGATCTTCATGGCACCGATGCCCACCAGTGACGCGGCGAGTCCGACGACGGTCATGGCAATCGGCAGCGCGACGGCGTTGAGCCGGAACTCGAGCCCCAGCGCGGGGCTGGTTGCGGCCAGCGCCACGGTCGCGATCACGGCACCCACGTAGCTCTCGAAAATGTCAGCGCCCATGCCGGCCACGTCGCCCACGTTGTCGCCCACGTTGTCGGCGATGGTGGCGGGGTTGCGCGGATCATCCTCGGGGATGCCAGCCTCGACCTTGCCCACCAGGTCGGCGCCCACATCGGCCGCCTTGGTGTAGATGC
>CAMLHP010000110.1 GCA_946479805.1 uncultured Gemmatimonadota bacterium
ACGCCGCGCGGATGGTCAACAACGCCGACTGGCTGGCCCGCCTGCCGCTGATGGACTTCCTGCGCGAGACCGGGAAGCATTTCACCGTCAACTACATGCTGCAGAAGGAATCGGTGAGAAGCCGGATGGAGTCCGGCATCTCGTTCACCGAGTTCAGCTACATGCTGGTGCAGGCCTACGACTACTGGCACCTCCACAAGACCGAGGGCGTGGAACTGCAGATGGGCGGAAGCGACCAGTGGGGGAACATCACCGCCGGCGTCGAGCTGGTATCCCGCAGGGAGCAGAAGCAGGTGCACGCCGTGGTCGCGCCATTGCTGGTTACCGCATCGGGCCACAAGTTCGGAAAGAGCGAAGCGGGCAACGTCTGGCTGGATCCCTCGCGCACGAGTCCCTACCAGTTCTACCAGTTCTGGCTCAACGCGGAGGACCAGGATGCCGAGCGCTGGCTCCGGATCTTCACCTTCCTGCCCGAAGAGCAGATTGTCGCCGCGCTGGCCGAACAGGCGGCCGATCCGGGCCGCCGCCCCGCGCAGCGAACCCTCGCGTGGGAAGTCACCGCGCTGGTGCACGGCGAGGAGGAGGCCGACAAGGCCGCCCGCACCAGCATCGCGGTGTTCGGCGGCGCCGATGTCGAGCCCGATTACGCCGAGCTGGCAGGCACCATGCCCAACGCCCGGATTCCGCGCGAGGAACTGGAGCAGGGCCCGTCGCTGGTCGATGTGCTGGTGAACGCCGGTCTCGCGTCGTCCAGGAGTGACGCCCGCCGGGGGCTCCAGGGCCGGGGGTTCTCGGTCAACGACGTCCAGGAAGCCGACGTCGCCCGGCGGCTCACGCTGGAGGACCTCCGCCAGGAACGCTTCATTCTGCTGCGGAAGGGCAAGAAGAATTACGTGATGCTGGTGGTAGACGGCTAGACGGCTGGACGGCTCGACTGCTCGACGGCTGGCATGTTAGCTGAGAAACAAGACCTGACTGCGGCTAGGCGCACAGGAGCGCTCCCCGCAGCCAGGTCACGTATCTGGCGGAGGGGAGCGCTCCTGAGAGCCGACGCCGCGAAGTTCCTGCTGCTCTGTACGGCCGCCCTGGCCGCGCCGGCGCGGAGCGCGGCAGCGCAAGGTCCCGCCGTCGTCAGTTATCGTACCGCCTACAGCGAACTGCTGCAGGTCACCTATCAGGTTGGCAGCGAGCCCCGGAATCCCCAGCACCGATTCGAGCGCGCCATGACCCGGCTCGACCTCCACCGGCTGGGGGCGTTCTCGCGTCCCGGCGTGGGTGGCATGATCTCGGGCGAGTCGTACTACAACGGATTCGTGCGGGACCTGGAGGGCGTGTTCGCGCTTGACAGCATGTACCGGCCGGCGCTGGAGTTCCTTCCCGACTTCCTCGCGCGCCAGGGAGACCGGGAGCAGTCTCCCTTCATCCTCTCAGCCCTGGCGCGCTACGCCCGCGACTCTTCCGCGCCGGCAGTCACTCATCTCGTCCTCGGCCGCGGCCACCGCGCCACTGGCAGCTACGACAGCGCATTGGCGGCGTTCCTGCGCTATGAAAAAGCTGGTGGCGAGGCCGGCGTCGCCCGGCTCGAGGCCGCCCGCACGCTGGCGGGCCTTGGTCGGCTTGATGGCGCGGCCGCGATGTACCTCGATGGGGCGTCCCAGCCCGGAGAGGAGACCCGGCTCTTTTATCGCAACGACCTCAAGTGGGTGGCGAGCGACGAGGAGCTTGCGCCGTATGACTCGGTGCCGGCCGAGCGACGGGCCGGCTGGATCAGGAACTTCTTCCGGCTGCGCGACGCCGAGGCCATCCGTCTCCCGGGCGAGCGGCTGCAGGAGCATCTCCGGCGGTGGGACTTCGTTCACCGCCATTTCCGGGTGCCCAATCCGGGGTTGTACTCGCAGTACATCAGGATCTATGGCCGTCCGATCGGGGCCTGCATGCGTGCGTTGCCCGACGATCTCAACCTCGAGACGGTTGCATTCGATCCGTCGCGCCGCCATGACGCACGCGAGACCGAGGCGGTGCTGGATCACCGGGCAGTGATCTACATGCGCCACGGGCGGCCCAGCGCGGTGATGGTGCTGAATGGAGTGGCTGCGGACTCGCTGGACATGCTGATGACAGCGCCGGGAGTGGCGTCTGATTCTGCAAGAATCGACAGCCTCCTCGGCTCCGACGCCGGCAGTTCGACCTGGGTCTACTGGTTCAGCGGCCGGCCCAGAACGTTCAGTTTCGACGCCAGCATCCGAACTGCGTATCACGTCAGCCGGCACGGTGGCAGGGTGCTGTCGCTGGGCAATCCACCCCTTGCGGTCCTCAGGTCCCTGGCCCAACTCGACCCGCTCTACGCCAGGGCGGCACGCATGGCCGTGTCTCGCGCGAGCATGCCATGGCAACCCGCGGCGCCAACGGCCTGCACCCCCACCTTCTCCCGCCTTGCCGTCCAAGTCGAGAAGGACGCAGTCGAGGGTGCCCGCAGCGACAGTTACACCCTCACCTTCGAGTCCTCGCTGGGAGCGGTGCTCCAGGCCGCCGCTGTGGGCGATCCCGCGCGTAACGACAGCCGCCTGCTGATGGTGTTCGCGGTTCCCACAAGCCGAATGTCCGCCCGGCGCGCCGGCGGCGGGCGCCGCTACGACTTCCGGCTCCGGCTGACCGCGGTGAGCGAGGAAGGCGACGTGGTGCTCTCGATGGACACGCTTCGTACCCTGGTGGCGCCGGTGGTTCCCATCGAAGGCCAGTTCGTCACCTGGCTGATGGAACTTCCGATGCCGGCGGGCAGCTACGACATCCGCGCGGCGCTGATGACTCCCGACCAGCAGCGCGGCGGCTTCCGCGAATGGAAGGGTGTCCGCTTCGGCACCGCCGAGGGCGAGCCAGGACTCAGCGACCTGATCCTGGCCCGCGAATCAAATGGCCTGACATGGCGGAGCGGCGGCGACCGGGTGGAGCTCAACCCGCTCGACGCCTACAACGAAGGTGGCGATGCGCTGGTGTACTACGAGGGGTACAACCTGGTGCCGGGTCGGAGCTACAGGACCACGCTGACCCTGGCGCCGAGCGACGAGGACGACGACGACGGCGTCACGCTGCAGTTCACCGAGACCGCGGTCAGCCGCACCCAGCACTTCCGCCGCGGCATCGGCCTCGAGCGGCTCGACCCCGGCCCCCACCGGATGACGGTGACGCTTACGGACCTGGATACAGGTGCCGAGACACGCAGGACTCGAGAAATTCGAATTATTGAACGGTAGCGCAGCGTTTACCGTTCATGGTTGCAGTTCCCGTTCAAGCAGTCGCAGTTCCCGCCGCCTCGACCTTGATGGCCCCAGTCGGGCACTCCGCTACGTACGGCGCCGCCAGCGGCCCCCATTCGTGCTCTGCCTGGATCACCACCGCCTTGTCGTCTTCCACCCGGAACACCGCTGGCGCGCGGGTGGCGCAGAGGCGGCACCCGATGCAGAGCTCGGGCTCCACTCGCACCCTCACGTTCCGGCGCGGATGCACGCCGCCGCCCAGCTGGTCAAGAGGCCGGGCCAGCGAGTCGAGTGCCTCGAGCGTCGCGCGCCGTCCCTCTGCGATCAGCGCCGGCGTGCGGTTGAAGTCGAACATCGACACTCCCGACACGCGGGGCTCGATCAGCAGCAGCGGCGGGCCGTGCCAGCCCCGGAGGTTCCCCTCCACCTGCGACTGCATCACGATCTCCAGCCCGCGGGCATAGGTGGCAGCGAAGCCCGCCGTCTGGGCCGGGGTCCGCACCGTGCCCATGGCGGTGAGGTTCACCGCGATCACCGGATCGGGGCTCAGCACGCCCGCCAGCCGGACCGCGAGGTTCTCGATGACCGCGCCGTCCACGTAGGTCCTGCTCCCGATGGTTTGGGGCGGGAACATTCCCGGGAGCGCGCACGATGCATACACCGCGTCCCGCACCAGGGCGTCGCGTCGGCCCACCATTCCAAAAAACACCTGCCGGCCGGCGTGCAGGTCCACCGTGTTCACCAGCAGCGGGCGCCAGAGGTCGTCGAAGCGCACTTCACCGATGAGGCTCTTGATCAGCTCTTCCAGCGGCTCGCGCCGGTAGATGGCCGGGCTCATCATCCGCTTGAGCGCCATGTCGAAGTGCGCCACCTGGAACACGTTTCTTCGGCGGACCAGCCGGGCCCGGGCCTCCATCTCGCGGATTGGCATGCCGCTCGCCCATGCGCCCGCCACCAGCGAGCCCATGCTGGTTCCGATGGTCAGCGCAGTAGAAATGCCCCGCTCCTCCAGCGCGCGAAAAACCCCGATATGAGCGAGGCCCTTGAGCCCGCCGCCGCCCAGAACCAGCGTGACGCGCAGCCCGCTTGTGGGATGTGAGGACATGCGGGTAAGCTAATCCGGAATGGCTTCTCCGCTCTTGAGCCGGCTCGCCGGTGATCGCTTCTTTCAGCTCGGCCTCGTGCTGGTGGCCGTGGTGGTGCTGGCGGCGCTGCTCGCGCCCTGGCTCGCCCCGCATGATCCATATACCGGCGACCTCGCCAACGCGTACCTGGTGGGTCCCGGCGACACCTACCCGCTGGGTACCGACACCCAGGGGCGCGATGTCCTGAGCCGGGTGCTCTATGGCGCGAGGATTTCCGTCGCCGTGGGACTGATCAGCCAAACCGTCGCGGTGCTTCTTGGCGTCACGCTGGGCCTGGTTGCGGGATACTACGGCCGCTGGATCGACACCCTGGTGATGCGGCTGGCGGACATCACGCTTGCGTTCCCCACCCTGCTCCTGCTCATTGCCGTCGCGGCCGCCGTCAAGCCGTCGCTGCCGGTGATCTTCCTGGTCATCGGCGCCGTGGGCTGGGCCGCCATGGCGCGCATCGTCCGGAGCCAGGTCCTCGCGCTGAAGCACACCGAATTCGTCACCGCCGCCGAAGCGCTGGGAGCGCGCGGTGTCCGGATCCTGACCCGGCATCTCCTTCCCAATGTCCGCGCCCAGGTGATCATCGCCGCCACGCTCGGCATCGGCAGCGCCATCATGGCCGAAGCTGCGCTCTCGTTCGTGGGACTGGGCGCCCAGCCGCCCACACCCAGCTGGGGCGCGATGGTCGCCGACGGCCGGGACCTCCTCCGCACCGCTCCGTGGGTGTCGTTCGCACCGGGAGTCGCGATAGGGCTGGCGGTGCTCGGGTTCAATGTTGTGGGAGAGGTATTGAGAGAAGTCTACGATCCGAAGCTCAGACAGAGCGGGGAGCGATGAGTCTCGAGTCTCAAGTCTCAAGCCTCGCGACTCGCGACCCGCGACTCGCGACCCTGCGGCAAGAGGAGTTCCCCGGCCTTGAAGGCCGCATCTACCTCAATTCGGCCAGCGTCGGCCCGCTGCCACTCCGGAGCCAGCGCGAGCTGGAGCGCTGGAGCGACCGGCGCGGCCGGCCGTGGGAAATTTCCGACGCCGAGCAGTTCGAGACCATGTCGACCGCGAGGGTCCGGTCCGCGGCGCTGATAGGCGCCGCTCCCGAGGAGATGGCCGTTACCACCAACACGTCGTTCGGGCTGAGTCTCGCTGCTGCCGGGCTCAGGTTCGAGCGGGGTGACGTCGTCCTCTTCTCGGCGCGGGAGTTCCCCGCCAACGCCTATCCCTGGCTGGCGCTCAGGGAGCAGGGGGTAATGGCGGAGATTGCGCCGGCCACGTCCGACGGCTGGCCCGATGAGGACTACCTGGTCGACCGGGTGCAGGACCACAGGGTGAAGTTGCTGGCGGTGTCGATGGTCCAGTTCAGCAATGGATACGCGGTGGACCTGGCCCGGCTCTCTGCCGCAACTCGCGCCAGCGGCACGCTGCTGGTGGTGGACGCCATACAGGGAGTGGGCGCAAGGCCGGTGGATGTCAGCGCCACGCCGGTGGACGTGCTTTCGTGCGGCGGCCAGAAGTGGCTGATGTCCCCGTGGGGCAGCGGGTTCACCTACGTGCGCCGGGAGGTCCAGCCGCGTCTTCGGCCAGCCATGATCGGCTGGCTGGCGTACGAGGGGTCCGAGGACTTCACCCGGCTGACGCGCTACGCCGGCGAGCTCCATCACGACGCCCGCAAGTACGAGCTGGGCACGCTGCCCTACCAGGACATAGCGGCCATGAACGTTTCGCTGGAACTGGTCTCGGAGATCGGACTCCCCGCAATCCAGGCCCAGATTGCCAGGTGCCACGAGCCACTGCTTGACTGGTCGAAAAGGCGGGGCGTCCGCATCACCTCGCCCGCCGATGCACACTCGTCCGCCATAGTGTGCCTGGCGCCGCCAGATGCTGCTGCCATGCACCGAAAGCTGGCTGAAGCCGGCATCATTTGCTCGCTGCGCGAGGGCAGCCTCCGCTTCGCCCCCCACTGGTTCAACACGGTGGAGGAGGTGGAGCGGGTGGTGGAGGTGATGGAATGACTTCGTTTGCCGACATGCTGAGCGCCGGCTACGGCTTCCCCGACGACTCCCTCGTGCTTGGCGCTGCGCTTGACGGCGAGATGCTCCATCGGGAGCCGCTGGTGCGTATCCCGCTGGCGATGCTCAACCGTCACGGGCTGGTGGCCGGCGCTACCGGCACCGGAAAGACCCGAACGCTCCAGCTGATGGCCGAGCAGCTCTCCGCCAAGGGAGTCCCGGTGTTCGTGGCCGACATCAAGGGCGACCTCCAGGGCATGGCAGTGGCGGGAGAGGCCAGCGACAAGCTGCGGGCGCGGGCCGACTCGATGGGTTATGCGTGGACCCCGGCAGGGTCACCGGTGGAGTTCGTGAGCCTTTCCGGCGGGCTCGGCGCCCAGCTCCGCGCCACGGTCAGCGGATTCGGTCCCTTGCTCCTGTCGCGGGTGCTGGACCTGAACGACACCCAGGCCGGCGTCCTGACCATGGTCTTCAAGTACTGCGACGACCGCGGGCTCCTGCTGCTGGACTTCAAGG
>CAMLHP010000111.1 GCA_946479805.1 uncultured Gemmatimonadota bacterium
GAACCGAGCCGGGCGGAACCGGTTCGGGCCCAGCCAAGCCGTGTATCAGAGGCGCCTCGCCAGGCGCCCGCCAGCAGGGCCAGCTCAGGGCGATCGGCGCCGAGTCCGAGCAGGGCGGCAGCACCGAGCCGCTCGTCAGGCGGCAGCAGCCCGGCACCGGCGCGCAGCTCAGGTGGTGGCGGTGGCCGGCGCGGTCCGAGGTAGTTGAGAGTCTGTGATCGAGAGAGGTGACGGGGGGCGGTGCGAGAGCGCCGCCCCCTGTTGCGTTATTCGTGGCTGGCCGCGTAGTCCATTCCCCAGGCCATGAACTCGGGGCTTCTGAGTCCCACCCGCATCGCGGCGTCGGTGGCGTCATCGACCGACATCTTCTGGTCCAGGATGAAGTACGGCAGCAACGCCCCACCGACCCGGTTGGCGCTGGCGCAGTGCATCAGCATCGGCTGGTCCCGGTGCTTGCGCAGGGCGGCGAGGATCCGGTCGAGCTTGTCATCGCTGGTGGCGCCCGGCGAAATCGGGACGTTGATGTACTCGAGGCCCAGCTGCCTGGCCAGGGCTGGCTCATCAAAGGGACGCACTTCCATCGGGTCGCGGATATCGAGGACCACCTTGCCCCCGGCAGCTGCGAAATCGCGGAGTTGCTGCTCGCTGGGCTGCCCGCCGGTAATCAGGCCGGGCACCGGCTCGTGAGCGTTGGGGACGGAGGCCAGGGCGTCGAGGAGCTTGGACATGGTGGGAATATAGCTGCGAGCTGCGAGCTTCGAGCTGCGAGCTTCGAGCTTCGAGTTTCAGCTCCCGAGGCTCGCAGCTCGCAGCTCGCAGCTATCTTTAGTCCATGCTCCACCTCGCCATCGCGCAGGTGCGGCCCCGCAAAGGGGCCTACCGGGACAACCTCGCCCGCCTGGGGGAGGTTTTTCGCGACGTGTCAGCATGGAAGGAGCCACCCGCCCTTCTGCTGGCTCCCGAGGCGGTGCTGACCGGTTACTTCCTGGAGGGCGGTGTTCGCGAGTTGTCGCTGACCGCCGACCAGCTCTTCGAGGACCTCAGTGGAGCGCACCAGGCCAGCGGTGCCCCGCCAATGGACGTCTCGCTGGGCTTCTACGAACTGCACCAGAACCGCATCCACAACTCCGCGATCTACGCCACCCTGGGCGGCGCAGACAAGGGTATCCGCCACGTTCATCGCAAGGTGTTCCTCCCCACCTATGGGGTGTTCGACGAGGAGCGGTTCGTCGAGCCGGGCCGTTCGGTCGAGGCGTTCGACACCAGCTGGGGCAGGGCGGCGATGCTCATTTGCGAGGACGTCTGGCACAGCGTAATGCCGATGTTTGCCGCGCTGGACGGCGCCGAGGTGCTGCTGGTGCCCAGCGCCAGCCCGGCGCGGGGCATCCGTCCCGATGCGGATGACGAACGGCCGTCGAGCCTGAGCCGCTGGGAGCGGATTGCGCAGGATGCCGCCGGCGAGCACGGCGTGTTTGTCGCAGTGGCCCAGCTGGTGGGATTCGAGGGTGGCAAGGCGTTTCCGGGCGGCTCGGTTGTGGCCGGCCCCCGCGGCGAGCTGATCGCGCGCGCGCCGGTGTTCGAGGATGCCCTGATGCCCTGCAAGCTCCACTTGGGTGAGATCGCCCGCGCTCGCGCCGACCTGCCGCTGTTGTCCGACCTCGAGATGCGGCTGCCCCACCTGCTGCAGGCATGGGACGGAAAAAACCGCACCGGTGGCGGCACTGGAACCGGAGACGGCCCTCCGCCCGGCATCAGGGAACGACGCTGGGCCACCAGGGTGCCCAGCAGCAGCCCGGTGGCACCCAGCAACGCCGAAGACCCGCTCGCCATGGAGCACGAGCTCACCCGCCGGTGGCTGGTCGAGTTTCTCAAGGATGAGGTGGTACGGCGCCGCGGATTCACCAAGGGAATCCTGGGCCTTTCGGGCGGAGTCGACAGCTCGCTGGTGGCTTACCTCGCCGCGGCAGCGCTCGGCCCCGAGAACGTGATCGGGGTGCGCATGCCTTACCACGCGTCGAGCCATGAGAGCCTGGAGCATGCCGAGCTGGTGGCGAACGACCTGGGCATCGAGCTCCGCACCGTGGACATCTCCGGCGCGGTGGACGCGCTCGCCGCCGACATCGGCGTGGCCACGTCGCCCGGACGTCTCGGCAACATCATGGCGCGGACTCGCATGATCACGTTGTTCGACCTCTCGTCAGCGCTTGGCGCGCTGCCGCTCGGCACCGGCAACAAGACCGAGCGCCTCTTCGGATACTTCACCTGGCATGCGGACGACTCACCGCCGGTGAACCCGCTGGGAGATTTGTTCAAGACCCAGGTGTGGGAGCTGGCTCGGCATGTGGGCGTGCCGGGCGTCATCGTGGACAAGCCCGCCAGCGCCGACCTGGTCCAGGGCCAGACCGACGAGGGCGATTTCGGGATCACCTACGACAAGGCCGACCACATCCTGCACTGGCTGCTGCTGGGATACCGCCCGAGGGACATCGCCGAGCTGGGCTTTAGCGATGCCGAGATCGAGCTGGTGCGGAACCGGCTGGAATCGACCCACTGGAAGAGGCGCCTCCCCACCGTGGCGATGGTGAGCCAGACAGCGATAGGGGAGTATTACCTGAGACCGGTGGACTTCTGAAGGCGGACGCAGTCCGCCCTTTTCCCTTCTCACTTCTCACTTTTCACTCATGACCGTTGCCTCGCGTCCGATGTCCCATTCCCGCAGCGAGCTCACCACCTTTGTCATGCCCCACATGCAGAACGTGAGGGGAGACCTGTTTGGCGGCGACCTGCTGGCGCTGGTGGACCAGGCGGCGGCTGTGGCGGCGATCCGTCACGCCGGTGGCATAGCGGTCACCGCGAGCATCGAGCGTGTGGACTTCCGGGAGCCGATCCACCTGGGCGAACTGGTCACCTGCACCGCCACGGTGGACTTCGTGGGGAACTCGTCGATGGACATCACGGTCGAGGTCCACGCCGAGCAGGTGAGCACCGGAACCAGGCGCCACACCCACACGGCGCGGGTGGTGTTCGTTGCGCTCGACGAGACAGGAAAGCCGCGGCGGGTGCCGCGGCTGGTGATTGAAACTGAAGAGGAGCGGGAGCGCTACCGGCGCGCGGAGGAGAGCCGCAAGGAGCGGCGCCCGAGATAGCCAGCGGCGGACACTACCGCATCAGGGCAGCCGCCTCCGGGCCGCGATGGTCCGGTCCACGGCCCACGCTCCGGGCCCGGCCATGGCCAGGCAGAGCGACGCGGCCATCAGCAGCAGCTCTAACTCGATGTCGGCGAATCCGAACCCGTTGCGCGCCTTGGCGAAGAAAATGGCGCCGGCCATGACAAGGGCGAAGAGAACGCCCAGCGGCCGGGTGAACAGGCCGATGATGAGCAGGAAGCCGCCCACCAGCTCGAGGGTGGCCACGCCCGGCGCGACGATGCTCGCCAGGGGAATGCCCAGGCTGCTGAAGAAGCCGGTTACGCCCTCGAGGCCCATCTGGAAGTACTTCTGCCAGCCATGGGCCAGGAATGCGATGCCGGTGACGACTCGGAGTGCAAGGATTCCGAAGTCGGAGCGCGCGGCGACGGCTGGATTCATGGATGAACTCGCGGGTGCGGGAGGGGCAGGAGATTTACCGTGATGAGTAATCCCGTTCAATCGCCACTTTGTCAAGGGCGGTGGCCATGAACCGCGACACCGGAGCCACCGCTCTTGTGCTGTCGGGTGGTGGTGCCAAGGCGGCGGCGCATGTCGGCGCCGCCCGTGCCGTCGCCGAGGCGGGGATCCGTCCTGCCCTGTACGTGGGCACCTCGATGGGAGCGGTGGTCGCAGCGGCACTGGCCGCAGGCATGACTCCGGAAGACCTGGCGCTCAAGCTGGAGGCCTCCGCCGCCGACATCATCGTGAAGCGCCCGCTGGTGGCGCTGCGCGGCCTCACGGTGCCGTCGCTGCTTCGCCCGGAGCCGCTCAGGCAGATGATCGAGCACGTGGTCCCGGCGCGGAGCTTCAGCGAACTCGCGACCCCCCTCACTTTCACTGCAGTGGACCTGGACACTGGAGCCCAGGTGGTCTTCGGCGAGGGTGGCGAGGACCAGCCGCTGGTGGATGCGCTGGTCGCTTCCTGTGCCCTTTCGTTCTACTATCCCCCGGTGTTGATGGGCGGCAGGAGGCTGGCTGATGGCGGCCTCAGGGGGGTCCTGCCGCTCGAGCACGCGGCGGTGCCCGGCATCTCGCGGGTCATTGCGGTTGACCTCGGCGGCAACTTCGAGGAAGGCATCGCGCCGGGCATGACACTGCCGCTGAGGCGGGCCCATGACGAGGCGATCAGCGTGCTGCTGGCCGACAACACCGACCTGCGGCTGGCGCTCTGGAAGGCTCAACCCGGCCGGCCACCGCTGCTGCATGTCCGGCCCCGCATCGAGCGGGGGACCACATTCCGCCCCGACCTCGCGGAATCACTGATGACTGAAGGTTATCGGGCGGCGCGCGAGGCTCTGGCGGCGCCCTGAGGGGAGCAGGCGATGAGCAGTTCCCGATTCTTCACCCTGGAGGAGGCGGAGCGAACGCTGCCACTGGTGCGCGGGATCGTGGCCGACCTGGTGCAGGAATATCCCGGGTGGCGTGCCGGTGTGTCGCGCTACGAGGAGCTGGCGCTGGCGGCGCGAGCCGACAGCGGCGAAACCGATGAGATGCAATCCGCGCTGGCGGATGTGAATGCCCGCGCTGCCCGGATTGATGTCTACCTCAAGGAGCTGGAGTCGATCGGCTGCGTCTTCAAGGGATTCGAGGCCGGCCTGGTGGACTTCCTCTCGCTGCGAAATGACGAACCCATCCTGCTCTGCTGGCGGCTGGGAGAGGAGCGAATAACCCACTGGCATCCGGTGGATGGTGGCTTCGAGGGCCGCCGTCCGGTTGATGATTCGATTCTTTCGGAGGTGGCTCGATGAGAACCCTGTGGCTGTTTGTTCATTTCGTCGGTCTCGCGTTCTGGATCGGCGGCGGGCTGGCGGCCATGAATGCGGCACGATCCTCCGGCCGCGAGGACCGGGCCGGAATGCGCAGCGTCGGGCGGGCCCAGGGCGCGATCCTTCGCAGGGTCATCGCCCCGGGAGCGGTGATGGTGGTGCTGTCCGGCCTGGTCCTGACGCTGCAGATGATGGACGCGTTCGCAACCGGGATGAACCACTGGCTCATGACGATGCAGGGCGCGGGCCTCCTGGGCGCGCTGGTGCTGATCATAGGATCACTTCCGGCGGCGGGCCGCATCGCGCGGATCGACCCGGTGGCTGAGCCGGACAAGTTCGACGCATTGCGGAAGCGCCTGGCTGTGCTGGGAGCCGTCGCGGGAGTGCTGGCGTTTATCGCGCTCTTCGCTGGGGTGGCGTACAGGACCGGGATGTAGAATTCTTCTCGCATGTCACCAGCCCCCCTGCGCTTCGATCTCCGGCGGTCCACGGGACGCATGGTCCTCGGCGCACTTGCGCATGTGGGCCGTTTCAGCATGCTGGTGGTGGAGTTCTTCCGGGGCCTCAAGGAGCCGAGGATCTGGGTGCCCCGGGCCTTCGACGAGGCGTGGAACATCGGCATCGGAAGCCTTTTCATCGTGCTGCTGGTGAGCGCCTTCGCCGGCGCGGTGACCGCGCTCCAGGCCGGCTACCAGTTCCAGGGCAACCTTCCCTGGTTCGTGGTCGGGACGCTGGTCACCCAGTCCATCATCCTCGAGCTGGGCCCCGTGCTCACCGGGCTCATCCTGGCCGGCCGGATCGGTGCGCGGTATGCCGCCGAGATCGGCACCATGCGCGTCACCGAGCAGATCGACGCACTGGAGAGCCTGGGTCGCTCGCCGGCCTCGCACCTCCTGGTGCCCAGGGTCGTGGCGGGACTGGTGATGGTGCCGATACTGGTGATCTTCGCCGACGTCATCGGCGTGGCGATGGGCTGGTTCTCGGCCCGGCAGGTCATGCCGGTCACCGACGCGGACTTCGCGTATGGTGCCCAGGCGTACTATCGCCCGTTCGACGCGTACTATTCGCTGATCAAGGCCTTCTTCTTCGCCGGGGCGATCACCTTCATTCCCTGCTACATGGGCTTCAACACGGGGCAGGGCGCCGAGGGGGTGGGCCGTTCCACCACCGGCGCGGTGGTAAGCGCCTCGGTGCTGATCCTGCTGCTCGACACCCTGCTGGCTCAGCTGCTGCTCACCGTGTGATCGAGCTCCGGGATGTCGCCAAGCGGTTCGGCGAGCAGGTGGTGCTGGACGGGGTGGACTTCACGGTCGCGGACGGCGAGACCGTGGCGCTGCTGGGCCCGTCGGGCACCGGCAAGAGCGTGCTGCTCAAGCACATCATCGGGCTGATCAAGCCGGACCGTGGCAGCGTGATTGTGGACGGGCTCGACGTGCCGAAGCTCCGGCGCAAGGACCTTCGACAGCTGCGCTACCGGATAGGGTATGTCTTCCAGAACGGCGCGCTGTTCGACTCGATGAACGTGCTGGAGAACGTGCGGCTGGGGATCTCGGACACCCGGAAGTACAACGACGAGGACTACAGCCGCGATGCGGTGGAGCGCTGCATCCGGCTGGTGAACCTCTCGCCCGAGACCATCGAGAAGTTCCCGGCCGAGCTTTCCGGCGGCATGCGGAAGCGGGTGGGGATCGCCCGCGCGATCGTGGGCGAACCCGACTACCTGCTGTACGACGAGCCGACGTCGGGGCTCGACCCGGTCAACGCCGACATCATCGATGACCTGGTCATGCGGCTCGACAAGGAACTGGGCGTCACCAGCGTGATGGTTACCCACGACGTTCGCGGGGCGTTCCGGGTCGCGGACCGGCTGGCGCTCCTCAGTGAGGGAAAGATCGTGATGCAGGGAACGCAGCAGGAGTTTCTCGCCTCGGACAGCCCCAAGG
>CAMLHP010000112.1 GCA_946479805.1 uncultured Gemmatimonadota bacterium
CCACCAGCGGCAGCACGGTGCTGGCCAACGCACAGCCCTGCTACGCCAACACCCGCTGCGGTCCGCTGTCCCTGGCCCACAATGGCAACCTGGTGAATTCACCCGAGCTGCGCGAGCGGCTGGTGCGGGAGGGCGCAATCTTCTCCTCGTCCAGCGATTCCGAAGTCATCGTCCATCTCATAGCGAGGTCGGAGGCCGACACACCCGAAGGCCAGATCCGGGACGCGCTGGAGCAGATCGACGGCGCGTACAGCCTGGTCATCTCGCTCGGGCGTACGCTGTATGCAGCGGTGGACAGCCGGGGCTTCCGGCCGCTTGCCCTCGGCAAGCTGAAGGACGGCTTCGTGCTGGCCAGCGAGACCTGCGCGCTGGACCTGGTTGGCGCCAGCGTGGTGTGCGAGCTCGAACCCGGCGACTTCCTCCGGATCGAGGAGGGCGAGGTGACCCATCTGCCCCGACTCAGTCCCCGCCCTGTCAGCCGGTGCGTGTTCGAGCTGGTGTACTTCGCGCGGCCCGACAGCATGGTGTTTCACCAGTCGGTCGACGCCGCCCGCCGGGAGCTGGGCCGCGTGCTGGCACGGGAGCAGCCGGCGGACGGCGCCGAAGTGGTCTTCAGTGTTCCCGACAGCTCCAACGCGATGGCGCTGGGTTACGCGGAAGAATCGGGCATCAAGCTCGAGCACGGGCTGATCCGGAATCACTATGTCGGCCGCACCTTCATCAACCCCACCCAGGCGCTTCGCATCGCGAAGGTCCGGATCAAGTTCAATCCGGTGCGCGAAGTCATCGAGGGCAAGTCGGTGGTGGTGGTCGACGACTCGCTGGTCCGGGGCAACACCAGCCGCGGACTGGTGCAGATGATTCGCGGCGCCGGTGCCCGCGAGGTGCACCTGCGCCTCGGTTCACCGCCGATCACGGGGCCCTGCCATTACGGCATCGACACGCCCACCCGCGATGAGCTGATAGCTGCCAACCACTCGGTGGAGGAGATCCGCGACTACCTGGGCGTCGACTCGCTCGGGTACCTCTCCCTCGAAGGAATGCTGGCCGCCGCCGGCCAGCCGCCTGGCGCCGCGTCGCGATTCTGCCACGCCTGCTTCTCGGGTCATTACCCGACCCCCATCCCGGAGGAACTGGTGCAGCTGCGTCACGTGAGTCCGCTGGTCGAGGCAGGCGCATGAGCGGCCAGTACAGCCAGCCGCTGGTCTACTTTTTCGGCCAGGGCCGCGCGGATGGTACCGCGGCCATGAAGGATGTTCTGGGCGGCAAGGGCGCCGGACTGGCGGAGATGACCCAGATTGGAATCCCGGTCCCGCCGGGATTCACCATCGCGTCCAGCCTCTGCCTCACCTATCTCGAGAGCCACCAGTTCCCGCCCCGGCTGCGCACCGAGGTGGAGACCAACCTCCACCGGCTGGAAGCGACGAGCGGCAAGCAGTTCGGAGGCGAGGAAAACCCGCTGCTTGTGTCGGTGCGCTCAGGTGCCGCAGTGTCGATGCCCGGGATGATGGAGACGATCCTCAACCTCGGGCTCAACGACACCACGGTGGAAGGCCTCAGCCGGCTGAGCGGCAATCCACGGTTCGCGTGGGACTCCTACCGCCGCTTCGTGCAGATGTATGGCAGCGTGGTGTTCGACATGGCCAAGAAGCCGTTCGACCTCCTGCTGGAAGGCCGGAAGTCGAGCGCGGGGGTGGAGCGGGACATCGACCTGCCGGAATCGGAAATGCGGGCGCTGGTGGAGGAGTACAAGGCGCTGGTCCATTCCGAGCGCGGCGCGCCCTTCCCTGACGACCCGGTTGAGCAGCTCTGGGGTGCGATTGCGGCGGTGTTCGAGAGCTGGAACACCCGGCGGGCCCAGGATTACCGGCGCCTGCACAACATCCCGGATGCGATGGGAACCGCCGTCAACATCGTCGCGATGGTGTTCGGCAATCTGGGCGAGGACTCCGGCACCGGCGTCACTTTCTCCCGCGACCCTTCCACCGGAGAGAGAAAGCTCTACGGCGAGTTCCTGCTGAACGCACAGGGCGAGGACGTGGTGGCAGGGATACGCACGCCAAGCCCCATTGCAGAACTGGCCACTTCACTGCCGCAGTCCCACGCGGAACTCGACCGGGTGGCGAGGCTGCTGGAGCGCCACTTCCGCGATGTGCAGGACATGGAGTTCACGGTCGAGCGCGGCAAGCTGTACATGCTCCAGACCCGGCGGGCCCAGCGATCGGGGCATGCCGCCGTGCGCACCGCGGTTGAGATGGTGGACGAAGGCCTGATCTCGGAGGAGGACGCAGTGGCCCGCGTTCCGCCCGACGACCTCAACCAGCTCCTCCATCCCACCATTGATCCCAACAGCGACCTGGACCTGCTGACTACCGGCCTGCCAGCGTCGCCGGGTGCGGCGAGCGGTGCCGTGGTGTTCGACGCCGACCGCGCCGAGGAGCGCGCCAAGGCGGGCGAGGCCGTGATCCTGGTTCGGCGCGAGACCTCGCCCGAGGACTTCCACGGCATGGTGGCGGCCAAGGCGGTCCTCACGGCGCGCGGCGGCATGACCTCGCACGCGGCCGTGGTGGCGCGCGGAATGGGCAAGCCCTGCGTGGCTGGAGCCCAGGAGATCGACGTGGACGAGGCCGCGCTTCGCTTTTCCGTCAATGGTCGCGCGGTGGCGGAGGGCGACTGGGTCACGGTGGACGGCTCGAGCGGCAAGGTCTACGCCGGTCAGGCTGCGCTCATGCAGCCGGAACTGGGCGAACACTTCAATCGGCTCCTGGGATGGGCCGACAGGGTTCGCTACCTCCGGGTCCGCTGCAACGCTGACACACCGGCCGACGCACATCGGGGCCGGGAGTTTGGCGCCGAGGGGATCGGCCTCTGCCGCACCGAGCACATGTTTTTCGAGGGCGGCCGGCTGGAGGCCATGCGAGAGATGATTGTCGCGCGCGACGTCGAGGGCCGGAAGCGCGCACTGGCCCGGCTGCTTCCGATGCAGCGGGCCGACTTCGAGGGGATCTTTCGCGCGATGGACGGCCAGCCGGTCTGCATCCGGCTGCTTGATCCCCCCCTCCATGAATTCCTCCCCCACGATCCGGAGGAGATAGCCGCGC
The DNA here is from genome assembly GCA_946479805.1 of uncultured Gemmatimonadota bacterium. The sequence continues at coordinate 3,102 of CAMLHP010000112.1, forward strand.
TGGCCAGCCAGATGCGGATGGAGCCGGCCGAGCTCCAGCGCATCGTCAACGGCCTGGTCGAGGTGAACCCGATGCTCGGGCTCCGGGGTTGCCGACTCGGCATTCTGTATCCGGAAATCACCGAGATGCAGACGCGGGCCATTTTCGAGGCCGCGTGCACCATGGCCCGGAGGCAGGCACGGGTGCTGCCCGAAGTGATGATCCCGCTCACCAGCAGCGTGCTCGAGTTCCGGAAGCAGGCCCTGGTCGTGCGCCAGGTGTCGAGCGAGGTCTTCAGCGAGCAGCAGATCACGGTGCCGTTCACGCTGGGCACCATGATCGAGCTGCCGCGTGCGGCGCTGACCGCGGACGAGATCGCGCGCGAGGCCCAGTTCTTCTCCTTCGGCACCAACGACCTGACCCAGACCACGTGGGGACTCTCCCGGGATGACGCCGGCCGGTTCCTCCCGATGTACCTGGAACAGGGCATCGTCGAGGACGACCCGTTCCAGGTGCTGGACCGCAAGGGCGTGGGCAAGCTGCTCAAAATGGCGACAGAACTGGGGCGCGGCACCCGGCCCGACCTCAAGCTGGGGATCTGCGGCGAGCATGGCGGCGAGCCGGCCAGCGTGATGTTCTGTGATGAACTCAAGATGAATTATGTTTCGTGCTCGCCGTTCCGGGTGCCCATTGCGCGGCTGGCCGCCGCGCAAAGCACCCTCCGGAACCGGGGAACCATCGACCGGACCCGTGCGGCGGTATAACGGGCTTTTCACCTTCGTGGAGGCAGCAGTCTATCATGCAGCGAGCATTCAAGATGAAAATGGCAGTGGCGGTGGTCATGGCATCACTCGTTCTCGGCGCCTGCGGTGACGAGTCGGGACCCGGCGGTGACCTAAGCGAGTCAGAGCAGGAGGCCTTGGTGGTGGCGCTGGCCCAGGGCGGCGCACTGGGGGTCAACTTCACCGCCCCGTTCGCCCTGACAACCGGCCTGGCCCAGGACGCCGACATCGGCACCCTCGGCACCATGTCGGCATGGGGCGGGCAGACGCTGGTGTCCTTCGACTATCCCGGCACCGAGGACGACCAGACGCTGGTCTTCACCGGCGTGACCGGCTGGTCCAACCTGAATGCCGGCAACCGGACGGTCGACAACGCCCTCTGGGCCAGCGCGATCAGCAGCACCTCGAGCTTCCCCAGCCAGATCGACGAGGCGGCGGTGGGCGAGGGCGATGCCTTCGCCGGCTACTGGGAGCGGTCGACCACGTCCCAGTACTGGGCCAGCGAGGGACAATTCACTCTCGCGACCGTCAGCTTCAACTCCGCGCAGGACTGCGAGAACGTCCCCGAACTCGGCGATGGCATAAGCATTACAGAGTGCAGTTATTCCATCGGCACCATGACCGGCGATTTCGATTTTGTGGCCGACCGCGTCACCGGCTCGGGCGTCACCAGCTACACCCAGCCCAGCATCGCGTATGACGTACCCGCGGTGCGGCTCACGATGACGTTCGCGTTCGAAGATCCACCGGGGCTCGAGTAGGCCGGGCGGTCTCGATGATCCCTCCGCTCGTCGGCGTGGTCATGGGCAGTGACTCCGACTGGGAAGTCATGCGCCACGCCGCCGAGCGGCTCGCCGAGTTCGGCGTGCCACACGAGCGCAAGGTCGTGTCGGCGCACCGCACTCCCGATCTCTTGTTCGAGTACGCCTCGACCGCTGGTGCCCGCGGACTGCGGTGCATCATCGCCGGCGCGGGCGGTGCGGCCCACCTGCCCGGCATGATCGCGAGCAAGACCACCGTGCCGGTGCTGGGTGTTCCGGTGCCCAGCCGCCACCTGCAGGGACTCGACTCGCTCCTCTCCATAGTGCAGATGCCGGCCGGCGTCCCGGTTGCCACGTTCGCCATCGGCCAGGCGGGCGCCGCCAACGCAGCGCTCTTCGCCGTATCTCTCCTCGCGCTCGACGATCCATCTCTCCGCGACAAGCTCGCCGAGTTCCGCGTTGCCCAGTCGGACCGGGTGCTGGGACTCTCGCTCCCCGACACGCCGTGATCCTGCCCGGCGCCACGCTGGGCATGCTGGGTGGCGGCCAACTGGGGCGGATGTTCGCGTTCCGGGCCCACGAGATGGGCTATCGCGTGGTGGTGCTGGAGCCAGACCCGCAGAGTCCTGCCGGAGCGGTCGCCGATGAGCATATCGTGGCGCGCTATGACGATGAGGACGCGCTCCGCCAGCTGGCCGGCAAGTCCGATGCTGTCACCACCGAGTTCGAGAATGTTCCCGCCCCCGCCCTCTCGCTGCTGGAAGTTCTGACCCGGGTCACGCCATCCCCCTCGGCGGTGTCCGTAGCTCAGGACCGAATAGCCGAAAAGACCCACCTCGAGAACGCGGGGTTTCCCACGGCGCGTTTCGCTGCCGTCGGCAGCAGCGGCGAGGCCGTCTCGGCGGCTCGGCGGCTCGGCGACTCGTGCATCCTCAAGACCGCGCGAATGGGATACGACGGCAAGGGCCAGGCCCTGGTCGACTCGCCCGATGAAGCGGCTGAGGCGTACGCGGCGCTCGGCGGCGTGCCGTGCATCCTGGAGGAGCGGCTCACGCTCGAGCGCGAGATCTCGGTGGTGCTGGCCCGGGGCTCGGATGGCAAGTCCGCAGTGTTTCCGGTGGGCGAGAACGTGCATCGCGGCGGGATTCTCCACTCGACCATGGTGCCGGCGGCCATAAGCCGGGAGCTGGCGACGGAGGCCCAGGAGCTGGCTCAGCATGTAGCCGAGTCACTGGCGTACGTGGGGGTGCTGGGCGTGGAGCTGTTCGTGGCCAATGGGGGACAACTGTACGTCAACGAAATCGCACCCAGGCCCCACAACAGCGGCCACTATACCATCGATGCCTGCGCCACTGACCAGTTCGAGCAGCAGGTGAGGGCGGCCTGCGGGCTGCCGCTGGGCGACACCCGGCTGGTTTCGCCGGTGGCGATGATCAACCTGCTGGGCGATCTGTGGGAGAAAGGCGAGCCGGCGTGGGACAGGGCGCTGACCGAGCCGGGGCTCAGGCTCCACCTCTACGGCAAGGCAGAGCCAAGGCCGGGGCGGAAGATGGGGCACCTGACGGTGCTGGCCGGCACACCCGAGAAGGCGCTGACGACGGCCGAGCGGGCTTTCGAAGCGCTGGGCGGGCGGGTCTGATTCGCGGTCGGCCTTGCTGGTCGTGCGGCTGAGAGGGTGGGAAAAACAAAACGCGAAAGCGGGAAAGCGCGAAAGGGTAGTTTTTGGGTGTGCCGCCTGGCTCGGAACCCGTCACGGGCACCCACAAAATTCCAACTTCGCGCTTTCTTTCTTTCGCGTTTTCCTGTCCCACCGCCTCTGCCGTACGACCCAATCTGCCAATGGGTGAAGACCTCACAAGTCACGTGATGTGTCAGCTTGTATATGCCAATACTGCAGTTACTTTCGGCTGACAGCACGAGCCTCATTTGCGAGGTACGCCAAGGCCCCCAGCACCGCCCCGAGAAACAGCGGCCCGACGTTTATCAGCAGCAAGATTGCAGTCCCGGCCCCTGCAAGCGCACCCCAGATAGCGTCCGACATCCATGTGACAGCGGCGAAGCTCATGAGGCCCAGCAGCACTGCCGGCAGAAACACTGCGAGGGTGGCGTTGCCTATGGTGCGTGCCTTGAATCCGCCCACCAGACCGGCAATGAAGGCACCCACCCCGGGCAGCCAGAAGAGCAGGAGCGCCAGGCCGCCCATCCAGTTCAT
>CAMLHP010000113.1 GCA_946479805.1 uncultured Gemmatimonadota bacterium
TCGGCAACCGCCGCATCCGGTCGGTGGGCGAGCTGATCGCCAACCAGTTCTCGGTTGGCCTCTCGCGCATGGCGCGCCTGGTCAAGGAGCGGATGAGCATCAACTCGGACCCCGAGAAGATCTCGCTCGACGACCTGGTCAACGCCCGCACCGTGTCGGCCGTGATCCAGGCGTTCTTCGGCAGCTCGCAGCTGTCGCAGTTCATGGACCAGACCAACCCGCTGGCCGAGCTGACCAACAAGCGGCGCCTCTCGGCGCTGGGCCCTGGCGGCCTGACCCGCGAGCGCGCCGGCTTCGAGGTGCGCGACGTCCACTACTCGCAGTACGGACGCATGTGCCCCATCGAGACGCCGGAAGGCCCGAATATCGGCCTGATCACGTCGCTCTCGACCTACGCGCGGATCAACAACCTCGGCTTCATCGAGACCCCGTACCGCGTGGTCAAGGACGGCCGCGTCACCGACGAGATCCAGTGGCTCTCGGCCAGCGAGGAAGAGGACTTCGCGGTGGCCCAGGCCAACGCCGCCATCAACGACGACGGCACCTTCGCCGAGGCGCTGGTCCTCACCCGCAAGGGCGACGACTACCCGCTGCTGCCGCCCGACCGGATCGAGTTCATGGACGTGGCGCCGGAGCAGCTGGTGTCCATTGCCGCGGCGCTTATCCCGTTCCTGGAGCACGACGACGCCAACCGCGCGCTGATGGGCTCCAACATGCAGCGCCAGGCAGTGCCGCTCCTCTTCCCGTCGGCGCCCGTTGTGGGCACCGGCCTTGAGGACACCGTGGGGCGCGACTCCGGAGCCGTCATCCTCGCCAAGCGCGCGGGTGTGGTCCAGCGGGTCACCGCGGACGAGATCATCGTCGATTCCGGCGTGGGCATGGTCCCGGGCGAGCAGCCGCTGGCGCGGCTCAACCAGTATGACCGCTACCGGGTCAAGAAGTTCTGGCGCACCAACCAGGACACCGCCATCAACCAGCGTCCGCTGGTGCAACAGGGCGACCAGGTCAGCGCCGGGCAGGTCATCGCCGACGGCGCCGCCACCGATGGCGGCGAGCTGGCGCTGGGCTCCAACGTGCTGGTGGCATTCATGCCCTGGTACGGCCACAACTTCGAGGACGCGATCATCCTGTCCGAGCGGCTGGTCAAGGACGACGTCTATTCGTCGATCCATATCCAGGAGCTCGAGCTGCACGTTCGCGACACAAAGCGCGGCCAGGAGGAGATCACCCGGGAAATCCCCAACGTCTCGGATGAGGCGCTGGTGGACCTCGACGAGCGCGGAATTGTCCGTATCGGCGCCCACGTCAAGCCGGGCGACATCCTCGTCGGCAAGATCACGCCAAAGGGCGAGACCGAGTTGTCCCCCGAGGAGAAGCTGCTCACCGCAATCTTCGGCGAGAAGGCCAAGGACGTGAAGGACTCGTCGCTCAAGGTGCCGCCTGGAATGGCCGGCGTCGTGATCGACGTCAAGATCTTCAGCCGGGTCGAGGACCGCGTGGTCGAGAAGGACCGCGGCGAGCGCATCGGCGAGGTCCGCCGGGTCGAGACCGACGAGAAGGCGCGCATCACCACCGTGATGATGGAGGAGGTCCGGCACCTGCTCCGCGGCCAGGAAGTGGCGCTGATGCTGAAGGCTGGCACGGTGGAGGAGTACCTGCCTGCCGGGACCAAGCTCGACGGTGACGTGCTGGCCTCGCTGGACCTGACCGAGATCGACCGCAAGACCCTCCGGGTGGCGGACAAGACGGCGAACGAGCGGATCCGCTCGGCCATCGACGCCGCCGAGCGCGAGCGCGCCCGGGTGGAGGAGAAGGCCGAAGACCAGATCGACAAGATCCTCCAGCCGGACGAGCTGCCCCCGGGCGTCATCCAGCTGGTGAAGGTGTACATCGCCGAGAAGCGGAAGATCTCGGTGGGCGACAAGATGGCGGGCCGGCACGGCAACAAGGGCATCGTCGCCCGGATCGTGCCGGAAGAGGACATGCCGTTCCTGCCCGATGGCAGCCCGGTAGACATCGTCCTCAACCCCCTCGGCGTCCCCAGCCGCATGAACGTGGGCCAGATCCTCGAGACCCACCTGGGCTGGTGTGCCCGGATCCTCGGCTTCGAGGCCAAGACCCCCGTGTTCCGCGGTGCCGACGAAGTCGAGATCGGTGTACTACTCAGGCTGGCCGGGCTCACCTGGGCCGGCGAGGCGATGGAACTGGAGCAGCGGCTCCCGGCCATCGAGCCGTCGTTCGTCCGGCGCCTGATGGAAGACCTCAAGGTCGTGGCGCCGTCGGGCGAGCAGACCCTGCTGTCCGACGTGCGGCTCACCATCCTCGAGGACAAGCGGTCCTCGGCCCAGACCCGGGACTTCGCGAAGGGTCTCAGGTCCTTCCTGGTGGCCGCTGCCGGTGAACTGGCGGATCGGGCGCTCCGTGCTCGCGCCTCGGAGATCGAGTTCCACCGCGCCCTGGCAGAAGACGGCGACAAGACCGCTGGCAAGCTGGTGAAGGAACTGGAGAAGGCAGTCGGCAGCGGCGCGGATGCGCTCGAGGCCGAGGGCCGGCCCGCGCTGGCGGCCCTGGCACGCGGCGAGAGCAGCGCGGACCTGGAGACGGCCAGCCAGGAGCTGCTCCGCGCAGCGGGAATCACCCCGGGAGGCAAGGCACGCCTCCGGGACGGCCGAAGCGGGCAGTACTTCGACAGCGATGTCACGGTGGGCTCGATCTACATGCTCAAGCTGAGCCACCTGGTGGATGACAAGATCCACGCCCGCTCGATCGGTCCGTACTCGCTGGTGACCCAGCAGCCGCTGGCTGGCAAGGCGCAGTTCGGCGGCCAGCGGTTCGGTGAGATGGAAGTGTGGGCGCTGGAAGCCTACGGCGCCGCCCATGTGCTCCAGGAAATGCTCACGGTCAAGTCTGACGACGTGAACGGCCGGAGCCGGGTGTACGAGGCGATCGTGAAGGGACAGAACCTGCCGGAGCCCGGCATTCCCGAGTCCTTCAATGTGCTCGTGAAGGAGCTGCAGGCGCTCGGCCTGAAGGTTACGCTCGGCACCACTGATGCCGGCGACGAATAACGAGGGATTCCATGATTGATTTCCGCAGCGGACGCGAGCAGAAGAGCTCGAGTTTCGACTACATCAGCATCCGCATCGCCTCGCCCGAGGAGATCCGCGGCCCGCGCGACACCAAGGAGCGCGAGCGGGTGGAACTCCAGGGCCAGAGGTACTGGTGGTCGTGGGGCGAGGTAACCAAGCCCGAGACCATCAACTACCGCTCCTTCAAGCCCGAGAAGGACGGCCTCTTCTGCGAGCGCATCTTCGGTCCGGTGAAGGACTGGGAGTGCCATTGCGGGAAGTACAAGCGCATCCGCTACCGCGGCGTGATCTGCGACCGCTGCGGCGTGGAAGTGACGCTGTCCAAGGTGCGCCGGGAGCGGATGGGCCACATCGAGCTGTCGGTGCCGGTGGCGCACATCTGGTTCTTCAAGACGCTGCCCAGCCCGATGGGCAACCTGATCAACATCACGCTGCGCGACCTCGAGCGGGTGATCTACTACTCGAACTACGTGGTGCTGGAGCCGGGAAAGCAGGAAGTCGAGCCGCTCGAGCTGCTGGACGAGGACCGCTACCTCGAGCTCAAGGCCAAGGCACGGGAGGACGGCGACAACGGCTTCAAGGCCGAGATCGGCGCGCCCGCGGTGCGACAGCTGCTTGAGCGGCTGGACATCAAGAGACTGGCCGAGGAGCTGCGGGTGCAGGTGGCGGGCGAGACCAGCCAGCACCGCAAGAAGCAGCTGCTCAAGCGGCTCAAGGTGGTCGACGCGTTCCTCAATTCGGGTGAGTCGGGCGACCTGCCCAACAACCCGGCGTGGATGATCCTCGACGTGGTGCCGGTCATTCCGCCCGACCTGCGTCCGCTGGTGCCGCTCGACGGCGGCCGCTTCGCAACCAGTGACCTGAACGACCTGTATCGCCGGGTGATCAACCGCAACAACCGGCTGCAGAAGCTGATCCAGCACAAGGCGCCGGAAGTCATCCTGCGCAACGAGAAGCGGATGCTGCAGGAGGCGGTGGACGCACTGTTCGACAACGGCCGCCGCTCCAAGGCGATTCGCGGCCGGGGCAAGCGCCCGCTCAAGTCGCTTTCCGACATGCTGAAGGGCAAGCAAGGCCGCTTCCGGCAGAACCTGCTAGGCAAGCGGGTGGACTACTCCGGCCGCTCGGTCATCGTGGTCGGCCCCGAGCTCCGGCTCCACCAGTGCGGCCTGCCCAAGGCCATGGCGGTGGAGCTGTTCAAGCCCTTCATCATCCACAAGCTGGTGGAGAAGGGCATCGCGGAGACCGTGAAGCGCGCCAAGAAGATTGTCGAGCGCGAAAGCACCGAGGTCTACGGCATCCTGGAAGAGATCATCCAGGACCACCCGGTGCTGCTGAACCGTGCCCCGACGCTCCACCGCCTGGGAATCCAGGCATTCGAGCCGGTGCTGGTGGAGGGCAAGGCCATCCGGATTCATCCGCTGGTCTGCGCCGCCTTCAACGCCGACTTCGACGGCGACCAGATGGCGGTGCACGTGCCGCTGTCGTTCGAGGCGCAGCTGGAGGCGCGGCTGCTGATGATCTCGAGCAACAACATCCTCAAGCCCTCCGACGGCCGCCCGGTGGCGGAACCGTCGCAGGACATGGTGCTCGGCTCGTACTGGCTCACCAAGCTGCCGGCCGGGTTCGAGGAGGAGCTGCGCCGCGCCGGAAATGCCGGCCGCGTGGCAGCGCAGGAGAAGCTCTGGAAGGATGCCCGTCATTTCGGATCGCTGGCCGAGCTGGAAATGGCGCTGCTCGCCGGTGCCATGGACTACCACACCGCGATCCGTTTCTGGTTCATCCCGCCGCGGGAGACAGTCGATCCGGAAGCTCGCCAGCCTCGGTGGATCGCGACCACGGTCGGGCGGGTGCTGTTCAACAGCATCCTGCCGCGAAAGGTCGTGGCCGAGCTCGGTTTCCAGGACGAGCTGATGAGGAAGAAGGCGCTTTCGGGCACCGTGCTCGAGTCGTACCGCCGGGCCGGGCTGGCCGACACGGTGACCTTCCTCGACCGGCTGAAGGAGTTCGGCTTCCGTTTCGCCACCATGGGCGGCGTGTCGATCGGAATCGAGGACCTCGAGATCCCGTCGGAGAAGCAGGAGCTGCTGGCCGAGGCGGACGCGCGGGTCAAGCGCTTCCAGCGGGCCTACAACACCGGCCAGATCACGTTCGGTGAGCGGTACAACAAGGTGATCGACGCCTGGACCCACGCCAACAACGACGTGGCCGAGGCGATGGTCAACCACATGCGGCTGAGCCGGGGCGGCTTCAACCCCGTGTTCATGATGTTCGACTCCGGCTCGCGCGGAAGCCGGGACCAGATCCGCCAGCTGGCCGGCATGCGGGGCCTGATGGCCAAGCCGCAGAAGAAGCTGACCGGCGGCATCGGCGAGATCATCGAGAGTCCCATCCGGTCGAACTTCCGCGAGGGGCTCACGGTGCTCGAGTACTTCATCTCGACCCACGGCGCCCGGAAGGGCCTCGCGGACACGGCGCTCAAGACCGCCGACGCCGGCTACCTGACTCGCCGGCTGGTGGACGTGGCGCAGGATGTCACCATCACCGAGGAGGATTGCGGTACCATCCTGGGGCTGGAGATCTCGTCGCTCAAGGAGGGCGAGGACGTCATCGAGCCGCTGAAGGAGCGGCTGGTGGGCAGCGTCGCGGCCGATAACATCTTCGATCCGCACGAGATGGACTCTGACGGCGATCCCCGGCTGCTGGTCGAGGCGGGCCAGCTGATCGACGAGGAAGCCGCCGACAAGATCGAGGAAGCCGGCATCGACAAGGTGACGATCCGGAGCGTGCTCACCTGTGAGTCGCGCCGGGGCGTCTGCCGCATGTGCTACGGCCGCAACCTGGCCACCATGAACATGGTGGACATGGGCGAGGCGGTCGGCATCCTGGCGGCGCAGTCGATCGGCGAGCCGGGCACCCAGCTTACGCTGCGGACCTTCCACATCGGCGGTACTTCCAGCCGCATCGCGGAAGAGGCCGAGCGCCGGGCCCGGGCGGACGGCGTCGTGCAGTACACCAAGGGTCTCGAGTACGCCGACGTGGATGTCGAGTACGAGGACGGCACCCGTGGCTCGATCCGCGTGGCGCTGACCCGGGAGGATGAGTCGGCCACCGAGGAACAGAAGGAAGGCATCCTGGTGGTGGACCCGAAGGACAAGAAGCGGATCATCAACCGCTTCCCGGTCCCCGAGGGTGCGCTGCTGCAGGTGAAGGAGGGCGACGACGTCAAGCGCGCCGACCCGAGGTTCTCGAGCCCGGGCCAGGAGCGCGGCACCATTCTCTACACCTGGGACCCGTACAACGACCCCAGCATCATCAAGAACGACGGGTCGCTGCGCTGGAAGGACCTGGTCCCGGGCGTCACGCTCCGTGAGGAGCTGGACGAGGGCACCGGCCTTCGCTCGGTCGTGGTTCAGGCCGATCCCGACCGCGAGCTCCATCCGTCGGTGCTGCTGTACGTGCCCAACCGGAAGGACCCGCAGGAATACATCCTGGCCGAGGGAAGCCGCATCCTCCTTGGCTCGGAGGCGGACCCGATCAGCAGGGCGATGGACCTGCCGGACGAGGTCAATCCGTGGAGCGGGAAGTTTGCGGTGGAGGAG
>CAMLHP010000114.1 GCA_946479805.1 uncultured Gemmatimonadota bacterium
CCGCCTTACCGCCTTACCGCCTTACCGCCTTACCGCCTTACCGCCTTACCGCTTACTCCGGCTTCCTTCGCCTCAGTTCCGGCTCCCCCGTGCTTCGGGGCTCCACCTGCCGCGGCTCGACCTGGCGTGGCTCAGCTTGCCGGGGCTCCACCCGCCGGGGCTCGACCCGGCGAGGCTCAGCTTGGCGGGGCTCCACCCGCCTGGGCTCCACCCGCCGGGGCTCCACCCGGCGAGGCTCCTCCTGCCGAGGCTCCACCCGCCGGGGCTCCACCGGGCGCTGCGAATCCTGCTGGGCGGCAAGCGGACTTGCCAAAGCCAGAAACAGGGCAGCCAGGATCACCGGTGACGCGGTGCGCGACATGAAACCTCTCCTTGCAGGGTACCGTAGCGGGAACATAGGGGTCGGAGCAGGGGCCGTGCCAGTACCATGTTGGAACTCAACACTCCTGACCCCAAGGAGTTAGCCTCCGTTGGCCTGGGCCATGATCGCCGCGCCTGTCCCACCCGGTAGACGCGGCGTCATCGCGTTGACTTCGCGCGTTGCCTCCGGATACGTTGCGGCCCCAATGGCACATCCCGCCACTCCGTCACGACCCCGACTCGACCTGCTCGATCCCTGGGAAGTTGCCCGGCTCGGCCATCTGGAGGTCACCACCGCCGGCGTGGTTGAAGGCTTCCTGACCGGCCTCCACCGTTCGCCCCGGCGCGGTTTCTCCGTGGAGTTCGCTGAGCATCGAATGTACCAGCCTGGCGACGAATTGCGGCATGTGGACTGGAAGATCCTGGGCCGGAACGATCGCCTTTACGTCAAGCAGTTCGAGGAAGAGACCAACCTCCGCGCCATGCTGGTGCTCGATGCCTCCCGCTCGATGGCATGGAGCGGTGCGCCAGCCTCCCGCCTCACCAAGCTGGATTACGCCCGGCGCCTCGCCGCCGCGCTTTCACTGGTACTGGTGCGGCAGCGCGATGCCGCCGGACTGGTGGTGTTCGACGAGGAGGTTCGCGATGCCCTGCCGCCCCGCGCCCGCACCTCTCACTGGCAGCAGCTGGTGGCCACGCTCGAGGCCGTCAAGCCGGGGCAGGGTACCGCCGCCGAGCCCGCCCTCCGCGGTGTGATGAGCTGGCTTCGCCGCCGCGGCCTGGTTGTGTTCATCTCCGATCTCCTGCTGGACCCGGATCTCGCACTCGCGGCGCTCAGGTTCCTCCGCCACCGCGGGCACCAGGTACTGGTGCTCCACATCATGGACCCCGCTGAAGTGACGCTGTCCGGTCCGGCAGAGGCCCGTTTCGAGGACCCCGAATCTCACGATGCCGTGGTACTCCGCCCCCGCGAGTGGGCTGGCGCCTACGAACAGGCCGTGGGCGACGCGGTGAAGCAGTGGCGCGCTGCCTGCCGCCGCCACGGGATCTTCTACCACCGCGCCCTGACCGACACTCCCCTTGGTGACGTGCTGCGGGAGGCGCTCGCGCTCCCTCGTCGGGCGGCATGATTTTGTTCCTGCATCCGTGGGTGCTGACGGCACTCCCGATGGCGGCGCTCCCCATCATCCTCCACCTGCTGGCACGCAGGGAACCGCCCACTATTGCGTTTCCTTCGGTACGCTACCTCCGCACCGCTACCGAGGAGCACCAGCGCCGCCTCAAGCTCCAGCACTGGCTGCTGCTGTTGCTGCGCACGCTCCTGATTTTCGCGCTCATCCTGGTGGCCGCGGGTCCTTCGGTGCCGCTTTCGGGTGTCCCGGGCCACGCGCCCACCGCACTCGTCATTGTCCTTGACAACAGTGCCAGCAGCGCCGCTGTCGAGGGAGGCACGCCCAGGCTCGACCGGATCCGGCAGGCCGCCGCCGCCGCGCTGGCCAGGTCCACACCCGAGGACGCGGTCTGGCTGCTGGCTGCGGACGGGCTCCCCCGCCGTAGCGACGCGGCTGGGCTGTCCCGCCTGGTCGGCGAACTCGAACCCGCCGCTGCCCGGATGGACCTGGGTGCCGCCGTGACCGCCGCCGACGCCATCCTCGCCACCGACGAGCGTCCCGGCGAGATCCTGCTTCTCACCGATCTCCAGCGCACCGCCGTAACCGCGGCTGACCCACGCGCACCTCTCACCGTCGGCAGGGTCGAGGGTGACCCGCCCGCCAATCGGGGAATCTCGCTGCTCGATCCGGGCGCCCAGCCCTGGGCCCGCGAGGGTGGAGCGGTCATGGTAACAGTCGCCGGCGATTCCGGCCCTGGCGCCCCGGTCACCGCGCGCGCCGGCGAGGGCGCGCCCCGCCAGGCTCTCATCACCCCCGGCAGTTCGGCGTCGCTCCGGCTGCCCGTGTCCAGCGATGGCTGGTCAATGCTTACGGCCGAGCTCGATCCCGACGAATTCCGCCTGGACGATCGCCGCGTGGCGATGGTGAGCATCGCCCCGGTGGCGCGCGCCCGCTGCGGCGACGCCGGCCCCAACGTTGTGGCCGCGTGTGACGTGCTGCTCCGGAACGGTCGTATCCTCCGAGGTACCGATGTCGAGGTGGGCAGTCTCGGGACGGGACTGTCGGTGGTGATGCCGCCGGCCGATCCCGCCGCACTTGGCGCGCTCAATCGCGCGCTGGCGCGCCGCGGCGTTACGTGGTCGTTCGGCGAACCTTCGGTCACACCAGTTGCGATCGACAGCGGGCCGCTCGTCGGCGCGCACCAGGTAAGTCGTCGCTACACGCTCCGGTCTTCCGGCAGCGGGCTTACCGGCGTGCTCGCCACCGCCGGCGGCACTCCCTGGGCGGTGCGCTCTGCCGGCATCGTCCTGCTGGGAAGCCGGCTCGAGCCCGAATGGCTTGCCCTGCCGCTTTCCGCCGAGTTCATGCCCTTCATGGACCGACTCATCAATCGCACCGCGCGCGGATCCCTGGCGCAGCTTCGTGGCTCGCCCGGCACCCAGGTGGCGCTGCCTGACCTGGTCAGCGAGGTCCGTCTCGGCGAGCGAACCTGGTCCGTGGATGGTGGCGCCTTCTTCACGCCGCCGGAGCTGGGCGGATACCTCCTGCTGGCCGGAGCCGACACCGTCGGCTCGCTCGACGTCAACATCGACCCTCGTGAGTCGGACCTCACCCCGCTGGGAGACGACGAAGCCCGCTCCCTCTGGGAAGACGCGCGCGTGGTCTCACTCGCCGATGCCGGCGACGCCGCGTTCTCGGCCCGTGCGCGCGGAGACCTCCGCTCGCCCCTCATGTGGCTGGTGCTCGCGCTCGGGCTTTCGGAAGTAGTGCTTGCCAGCATCTGGAGGAAGCGGGCGTGAAGGGCACCCGCATACTCGACGCCATCGGGAAGACCCCGGGCGCGCAGGAAACGCTTTTACGACTTGCGCCTCGCGGCTCGCGACTTCGCCTTGCCGGTGCTCCCGGCTCCAGTGGCGCGGCTCTGGTGGCATGGTTGGGTCGGGAATTGCCCCAGCGCACCTTCGTGGTGATCGCACCGACGCCTGCCGATGCCGAACAGTGGCTGAGCGACCTCCAGCTCCTGTTTGAGGGAAGCGTGGCGCTCTATCCCCAGCGCGAAGCCCTGGGCGAGGAAGAGCCCCACCTCGAGATCGCCGGTGAACGAATCGAGACCCTCGAGGCGCTGCTCGCCGGCCGGCTGCGGATACTCGTGACCACCGCCCGCGCCAGCCTCGAGCGCACCCGGATTCCCGCGGACCTCAAGTCACTCCGGCTCGATCTCCGCCCTGGCGATGTCATGCCGCCGCGCGAGCTGGCCGACCGACTCGATGCCATGGGATACCAGAAGGTCCCCACGGTCACCGAGGTGGCCCAGTTCAGCCTCCGTGGCGGCATTCTGGACCTTTATGGATTCGGCATGGCTCGGCCAGCCCGCCTCGAGTGGTGGGGCGACGACATCAGTTCCATCCGGAATTTTGACCTCACCTCCCAGCGCTCAGGCGCCGAAGTGCCCCATGTCAGCGCCCTCCCGATAGCGGCCCGTAGCTCGAAGCTCGAAGCTCGAGGCCAGCAGCTCGAAGCTCGAGGCCAGCAGCTCGAAGCCCGCAGCTCCCTGCTTCAGCTGCTCCCGCCCGACACTCTTGTGGTGGAGGAGGCGTCCGGTCCGCTGGTCGAGGAAGCCCGGCGCGCCTGGGACGAGGCCGAGCATCACCTCCAGGTGGCGCGTCGCACCGGCGCCGAGGTCCCGGCTCGCGCCGATGTGTTCGAGGAACCTGAGCGCTGGGCTCAGCTGCTGGACAGCTTCGCGCGACTGGTGCTGCACGATGAGCATCCTGACATACAGCTGGGATGGCTGCCGCCCGAAAGGGTGGACCGCGACCTTCGCCGGTTGAGAGCCCTCATCGCGGTCGACCCGCCGACCCTCATCCTCTGCGACAACGAAGGCCAGCGCGAGCGGCTCGAAGAGCTGCTGGAGGAGGGCCGGTCGCGCGCCTCGCTCGCTGTGGGTGCGCTGGAGGGCGGGTTCGTGCTCCCGACTCTCCGGGTCCTCACCGACCACGAGATCTTCCGCCGCGCCCGGCGCCTCCGGAGGACTCGTCGTTACCGAACTGCCGCGCCATCAGCCGCCACCGGCACCCTCGCTGCTGGCGACTACGTGGTCCACCTCGATCACGGCATCGGCGTCTATCGCGGCATCGAGACTATCCAGGTGGGCGAGAGCACGCTGGAAGTGGCGGTGCTCGAGTACGAGGGCGGTTCGCTTCTGAACGTCCCGCTCTATCGGCTCGACCAGATCGAGCGCTATCGCGGCGCCGGCGAGGATGGCGACCGGCCGCCACCCCGGCTTCACCGCCTGGGCAGCACCAGCTGGGCCCGGGTGCGCGACCGCACCCGCGCCGCCATCCGCCAGATGGCGCTCGAGCTGCTCGAGCTCTACGCCCGCCGCAGCGTCTCGGCCGGGTTCGCCTTTCCACCCGACGCCCGCTGGCAACGCGAACTGGAGTCGAGCTTCCTCTACGAGGACACCCCCGACCAGCGGCGCGCCACCGAGGACATAAAGCGCGACATGGAACAGCCCCGCCCCATGGATCGGCTGCTTGTGGGCGACGTCGGCTACGGCAAGACCGAGGTCGCGGTCCGCGCCGCCTTCAAGGCGGTGCAGGGCGGCAAGCAGGTGGCGGTGCTGGTTCCCACCACGATTCTCGCCGAGCAGCACGGCCGCACCTTCACAGAGCGGCTGGCGGACTTCCCCGTGACCGTGGAGGTGCTGTCGCGCTTCCGCACCGTGAAGCAGCAGAAGGAAGCACTGAAGCGCCTCGCCGAGGGGAAGACCGACGTCGTCATCGGCACCCATCGGCTGCTGTCGCGCGACGTCGTGTTCAGGGACCTGGGCCTGCTGGTGGTAGACGAGGAGCACCGCTTCGGCGTGCGCCACAAGGAGCGCCTCAAGGAACTGCGGTTGTCGGTGGACGTGCTCACGCTCACGGCGACGCCGATCCCGCGCACGCTCCACCTCTCGCTCGCGGGACTGCGGGACCTGAGCCTGATCGAGACCCCGCCCCGCGACCGGTCACCGGTGCTGACGTTCGTCGAGCCGTGGGACGATGGCCTGCTCGACGAGGCGTTCTCGCGCGAGCTCGATCGCGGCGGGCAGGTGTTTTTCGTTCACAACCGGATCGAGACCATCGACACCATCGCGGAACGGGTGCGTCACCTCGCGCCCCGCGCCCGGGTGGGAGTGGCCCACGGCCAGATGGCGGCCGACGCGCTGGAGGAGGTCATGCGCCGGTTCGTTGCGGGCGAGGTGGACATCCTGGTGACCACCATGATTGTCGAATCGGGTCTCGACGTCCCCAACGCCAACACGATGGTGGTCCACGACGCCCACATGTTCGGCCTTGCGCAGCTCTACCAGCTCCGGGGCAGGGTGGGCCGCAGCCACCGCCGGGCCTACTGCTACCTGATCGTGCCCGACGTGATCGATCCCGAGGCCGAGGACCGCCTCACCGTGCTCGAGCACCACAGCGACCTCGGCGCCGGCTACCGCATCGCCCTCAAGGACCTCGAGCTCCGCGGCGCCGGCAACCTGCTGGGCGCCGAACAGTCGGGGCATGCCCACGCGGTCGGCTTCTCGCTCTACATGCGCTGGCTGGAGGAAACCGTACGGAGCCTCAGGAACGACTCCGGCGGCGAGCCCCCGGCACCGCCCGACGTGGTCCTCGACCGCCCGGCCCACCTGCCGGACAGTTACATCGCGGACGACGACATCAAGCTGGACATCTACCGCCGACTGGCGCGGGCAGCGGCGTCCAGCGAAATTGACGGGCTGGCCGAGGAGCTGAGGGAACGGTTCGGGCCGCTGCCGCCACCGGCGTCGGTGCTGCTCGACCTGTCCCGGCTCAGGCTGCTGGGTGCGGAACTGGGCCTCCAGAACGTCAACGTTCGGGCAAACGAGGCCCGTCTCACCTACCGCGAAGGCAGTACTCCCCGGATGGCCCGGCTTTCCAGCGCCCTGGATGATGTCCAGCTCGCGGCCGAGGTTCGCCGAACCATGCCGCTTTCACTCCGGCTGGAGCGGCTGGGGGGCGAGGAACTTGTTCCAGCGCTGGTCCGCGCACTGCGCGCGGCCCTCTGATCATTCTTTTCGGGAGTAGTCATGCGGCGAATGCTGGTCGTGCTGAGCCTGGTGGTCCTGGCCGGGTGCTC